>NZ_JBSSAH010000016.1:0-60207 GCF_054058415.1 Thermostichus sp. MS-CIW-38
TCCGGGCTTGTTTTGTTCTCTGGTAGAGCAGAACAGGCTCAGGGCTACTGAAAGCCCGCTCCGTACCGCTTAGCGGTCGGAGCCGGGTAGTTTACTCCCAACAGCACCCACCCACTTACCCTGCGGGTGGCTCAGGACATCTACAACGGCAGCGGCCAATTGGCGATTCCAGCAGGCAGCGAGGTGCGAGGCAGCTTGCGACCGACTCAGGGAGGGGCCAGGTTCTTCGGCACAGCTTTGATTGCCAATGGGCGACTTTACTCGGTGCAGATGTCTTCTGATTTGATCCACTGATTTGATCCACACTGAGAAAGACCCGCGCCACTATTCTGCCGAAGCGATTGCTCAAGATGCAGCCATTGGTGCTGTGGGGGGTACGGTGCTGGGCTTGCTCACAGGAGGCGTTTCTGCCTTAGGGGTCATTGGCGGAGCCGGAGCCGGAGTGGCGGTGGGCAATATCACAGCACCTCAAGTCGTGGTGTTGCGCCCTAACCAAACGATTAACTTGGCTTTGGACAGTCCGGTGCGTCTGTGATCGACAAATTTTTGATCTGGTTTTGATTTGGTTTGATCTGGAAGCAAAAAGGATCCCGGTTTTAGGCCGGGATCCCTGTTTGGTTTTAGGGATTTTTTCGAGGAACACCACCTTCAGTGCAAGTAGGTGTAGGCCCGCAGATTGTCTTCAAAGTGCTGCTGCAAGGCGCGGGCTTGATCCAGCGTGATCTGCCCCCGTTGTAGGGCGGCTTCGGTGGCGTGGTGGAGGGTCTCCACCAGATCTTCGCTGTTGTACTGCACCCAGCTCAGCACTTCGCCAATGGTGTCCCCCTTGATGACTTGGGAAACGTGGTAGCCGCCGGGGCGGGAGCGGATATGCACCGCGTTGGTATCGCCAAACAGGTTGTGCAGATCTCCGAGAATCTCCTGGTAAGCGCCCCCCAGAAACACCCCCAGCAGGTAGGGATGTCCGTTGGGGTCGTGCAGCGGCAAGACCGAGGTGATCTGCCCATCTTCGCCGAAGAAGCGGTTGATCTTGCCGTCGCTGTCGCAGGTGAGATCCGCCAGGGTGGCCCATTGGCGTGGCTCCTCATCCAGACGATGAATCGGCATGATGGGGAAGACCTGGTCGATGGCCCAGCTATCCGGCAGGGATTGGAACAGGGAGAAATTGCCGTAGTAGATGCTGGCCAACATTTCGTCCAGATCCAAGAGATCCACCGCCACCGGATGCCCCGCTTGGTGCTGCTCGTAGGCCAAGGTGCAGATCTTGTCGGAGCAGTTCCAAAACAGGCGTTCCACCTCGGCCCGCTCCTGCAAGCTGAGGGATCCCTCGGTGAACTGACGCAGGGCGGCCTCCTTCAGCTCCTGACAACGGCGATAGTTGACCACCAGAGTATCGGGCTGGATTTGGTAGTAGAGCTGGTTTAGCTTCTGGATCACCTCTGCATCGGAAGTAAGCTGGGTGGGCATGGGGTAGGGGCTGGCGGCGTTGACATCTTGCACGTCAAACACCAGCACCGACTGGTGGGACATGAGGGCGCGTCCGCTTTCGGTCACCAGTACCGGCGGCTGGATCCCGTGGGGTTCCAGGGCGGTCAGCACGGTCTGCACCACGGTGGCGGCGTAGTCCTCCATGCTGTAGCTCTGGGAAAAAGGATTGGGGGACTGGGATCCGTCGTAATCGACCCCCAAGCCGCCGCCGATATCCAGGTAGCCCATGGGGGCCCCCAGCTTGACCAGCTCGATGTAGATTTGGCTGGCCTCCCGCACGGCCCGTCCATGCACGCTCACCATCGAGATCTGGGAGCCGATGTGGTAGTGCAACAGGCGTAGACAATGCAGCTTGCCCGCTTCCCGCAGCCGTTCCACCACTTGCAAAATCTCGGTGGCCGTGAGGCCGAACTTAGCCCGATCCCCAGCCGAGGTGCCCCAGCGTCCACTGCCCTGGGCGGAGAGCTTGGCCCGTACCCCCAAGATGGGGTCGATGCCCAGTTGGTCGGCAGCCTCCAGCACCAGCTCCAGCTCTTGCAGCCGCTCCAAAACGATGATCGGGGTGCGCCCCAGCCGCTGGGCCAAGAGAGCCGTCTCCATAAAATCCCGGTCTTTGTAGCCGTTGCAGATCAGCAAAGCCCCGGGAGTATCCAGCAAAGCTAGGGCAATCAACAGCTCCGGCTTGGATCCCGCCTCCAGGCCAAAGTGGTAGGCGCGACCGTGTTTCACCACTTCTTCTACCAGGTGGCGCTGCTGGTTCACCTTAACGGGGTAAACCCCCCGATAGACGTTGGGGTAGCCAAAGCGCTGGATGGCCTGCTGAAAGCTCTCGCAAATTTGCCGCATGCGGTCGGCCACGATCTCGGGAAAGCGAATCAAGAGGGGCAACTGCAGGCCCCGCGCCACCAGATCCATCACCAAGTGGTACAGGTCAATGCCCGGTTCCTGCTGCTGTAAGCCCTGTGGGGTCACCTCCACATGACCGGCGGCGTTGATACGGAAGTAGGGATCCCCCCAACCTGAGATGCGATAGAGCTTTTCGCTGTCTCGCAGTGTCCAGGGAGAACGAGTCAAAGTCGGCATAGTAGTCCCCCAGATACCGAGATGTGAACAGCGCAGGATTTCTGCACAGAATCCACAATATATTGCCATATTCCAGAATATGTCAAGATTTTTCTGGTGCGGGGGGACTCAGGCCCAAAAACCGCTAAGCCTTGCCAGACAAGGCTTTGGCTTGAGGATCTCTGTGCAACTGCCGCAGAACTCAGCTCGCTCAATCTCTTGTTTTCACTGTTTTTCTTGATTTTTCTCTTGAATTCTCCGTTTTCCGTCTCTCCTTTCTGAGCTTGGGTCGGATCCCGACTTTTGCTGGGAAGCGTAGCGAGGAATACGGGGATGGCGCAGAGGGAAAAGACAGCCACCTGGGGAAAGTGGGCCACGCACGGGATCCCAAGAGCTCTCGCCGGCAACCCTTGACAGGGCCCCGTGGGCAAGACAAGGATCGGGGCGGTGACCTCGGAGAACCTGAACCATGGCTCAACTGCCCCGCTTCCGTCGCCGAGAAGTGTTGCTTTCTTTATTGGCCACCGGCGCTACCTTGAGCGCCTGCCAAAGGGGATCCCGTTCTGACCAACCCAGCGGCAGGGATCCTGTTCCTGCCTCCCGCAGCCAGCCCGCCGACAAAGTTTTGCTGATCAACGGAGCCGGGTCCACCTTTCCGGCTCCTCTTTACTTGCGCTGGTTTTCCGATTACCGCCAGGTGGATCCCAAGGTGGAGATCAATTTCCAACCGGTGGGCAGCGCCGCTGGGATCCGGCAATTTATTGACCAGACAGTGGACTTTGGCGCCAGTGATGTGGCCATGACCGATGCCGAGATCGCCGAGGTGAAGCGGGGTGTGGTGATGATCCCGATGACCGCAGGCAGCATTGCCGTAGGCTACAACCTGCCGGGGATCCCTTCTGGACTCAAGCTGTCTCGACCCGTTTTGGTGAAGATCTTTCGCGGCCAAATCGACCAGTGGCGGGATCCGGAGATCCTGGCCCTGAACCCGGAGCTAACCATTCCCGATCTGCCCATCACCGTCTGCTACCGCTCCGATGGCAGCGGCACCACCGATACCTTTACCCGCCACCTGGCGGCCATCGATCCGGCTTGGGCCTCGGAAGTCGGTGCTGGCATGTCGCTGGAGTGGCCGGTGGGCATTGGGGTGAAAGGCAACGAGGGCATGAGCGCCCAAATGCTCCTCAGCGAAGGGGTGATCGGCTACGTGGAGTCGGTCTATGCCCGCGAGCTGGATCTGTCGGTGGCAGCTCTGGAGAACCGCCGCGGCGAGTTCATTCTCCCCTCCCCGGAAGCCTCGGCCCTGGCCTTGAGCGAAATTGAGCTGCCGGAAAACCTGCGGGCTTTTGTGCCGGATCCCGCTGGCCCTGGAGCGTATCCCATCGTCACCTACACCTGGATCCTGACCTACCGCCGGTACTCGGATCCCGCCATGGCCGCCGCCCTGCAAGCTGTGCTCGGCTGGGCCCTTACCGAAGGACAAGCCCTGGCCGAGGAGATGGGCTACCTGCCCCTGGCCGCAACCGTTGTGAACCGCGGCCTGGAGGCGCTGCAGCTTATCCAGAGCTAGCCTGGCAGCAGTCCCCCAAGAGTTGCCAATAGCTGCCAACCCAGGCCATACCCCAAGCGGCACCGAAAGCAAGGCTGCTGCAGGTACGGAGATCCGTAACCGGTTTGCCCTTCAGCCCCGAGAAATGGGCGGCATTCTCGCCCTGGCCTCGCCAACCAGCTGGTTAGGATCGACCCAGGAAGTGACCAAGCATCTGCCGGATTTTCACAGATTGGCTGCCCAAGCTACTTCACACAGGCTGGCGGCGGTAACCGAAGCAATGTACTCAAGAAGAGGAGAATAAGGAGCCGATGGGAAAAGTTGTAGGAATTGACCTGGGCACAACCAACTCGGTTGTCGCCGTAATGGAGGGGGGTGTCCCCACCGTCATCGCCAATGCTGAGGGTACTCGCACCACACCCTCGGTGGTCGCCTTCACCAAAGATGGAGAGCGCCTGGTGGGCCAAATGGCCCGCCGCCAAGCGGTGCTCAACCCGGAAAACACGTTCTACTCCGTTAAGCGGTTCATCGGTCGTAGGTACGATGAGCTGAATGCCGACTCCAAGCGGGTCTCCTACCAGGTACGGCGGGATGAGCGGGGCAATGTCAAACTGTACGCCCCCCGCCTGAACAAGGAATTTGCGCCCGAAGAGATCTCGGCCATGGTGCTGCGCAAGCTAGCGGATGATGCCAGCCGCTACCTGGGCCAACCGGTCACCCAAGCGGTGATCACGGTTCCTGCTTACTTTAATGACTCGCAGCGGCAGGCCACCAAAGATGCGGGCCGCATTGCCGGTTTGGAAGTGCTGCGCATCATCAACGAGCCGACAGCAGCCTCTTTGGCCTACGGCTTGGACAAGCGCAACAACGAGACCATCCTCGTCTTCGACCTGGGCGGCGGCACCTTCGACGTGTCCATCCTGGAAGTGGGGGATGGCGTTTTCGAGGTGAAATCCACCAGCGGCGATACGCAGTTGGGCGGCGATGACTTCGACAAGAAGATCGTCGATTGGATGGCCGAGCAGTTTAAGCAAATGGAAGGGATCGACCTGCGGCAAGACCGGCAGGCGCTGCAACGGCTAACGGAAGCTGCGGAAAAAGCCAAGATCGAGCTGTCCAGCGTTTCCGAAACCACCATCAACCTGCCCTTCATCACTGCCACTGCCGATGGGCCCAAACACCTGGAGCTGAAGCTCTCCCGCGCTCAATTTGAACACCTCTGTGCCGACCTGCTGGAGCGCTGCAAGGGGCCGGTGGAACAAGCCCTGCGGGATGCCAAGCTCACCAAGGCCGACATCAACGAAGTGGTGCTGGTGGGGGGATCCACCCGCATTCCGGCAGTGCAGCGGCTGGTGAGGGAGCTGCTGGGCAAAGAACCCAACCAAAGTGTCAACCCCGATGAGGTGGTGGCGGTTGGGGCGGCCATCCAAGCGGGTGTGCTGGCGGGCGAAGTCAAAGACGTGCTGCTGCTGGATGTCACCCCCTTGTCCTTGGGGGTGGAAACCCTGGGCGGCGTGGCCACCAAGCTCATCCCGCGCAACACCACCATCCCCACCCGCAAGTCGGAGATCTTCTCCACTGCCGAAGATGGGCAGACCTCTGTGGAAATCCACGTGGTGCAAGGGGAGCGGGAGCTGGCCCGCGACAACAAATCTCTGGGCCGCTTCAAGCTGGACGGGATCCCGCCGGCCCCCCGCGGTGTGCCGCAGATCGAGGTCACCTTCGACATCGACGCCAACGGCATCCTCAAGGTGACGGCCAAAGACAAAGGCAGCGGCAAAGAGCAGAGCATCTCCATCACCGGCGCCTCTACTTTGGATAGCAAAGAGGTGGAGCGCATGATTGCTGAGGCAGAAAAATACGCTGCCGAAGACCGGGCCCGCCGGGAGAAAATTGAGCGCCGCAACAAGGCCGACTCGCTGGCCTACCAAGCCGAGCGGCAGTTGAAGGAGTTGGGCGACAAGATCTCCTCCAGCAAACGCAGCCAAATCGAGACTCTGGTGCGAGAACTGCGGGAGGCCATCCAGCGGGAGGACGACAGCGCCATCCAGAGCAAAGAGCGGGAGCTGCAAGAGGCTCTCTACGCCATGAGCAGCGAGCTGTATCAACAGCCGGGGGCCTCCTCTGGCTCCACTCCCGGCTCAGGGAAAACCTCCGGCGGCAGCGATGATGTGATCGATGCCGACTTCACCGAGAGCAAGTGACTGCTCAGGGATCCCTCCGTGGGCCGCGGGCCCAGGGCGGATCCCGCCCTTACTTGTAGCGCCGATAATGAGGAGGGACGGGATGGGCGATGGCGTCTAGCCCGCCTCCTCATTTTCTTCAGTAGGTCGGAGGGAAGGAGCCCTTGCCGGGGACGCCTAGCCTCGTGGTTTTCTGCCCACTCTCAGCGATTTGCCTGCGGACGCCTCCATGCAAAACTTTAAGGACTACTACAAGATTTTGGGGGTCAGCAAAACGGCCACTGCCGATGAGGTGAAACAAGCCTATCGGCGCCTAGCCCGCAAGTATCACCCAGATGTCAACCCCAACGACAAAGCGGCTGAAGAGAAATTCAAAGACATTAACGAAGCCTACGAAGTTCTCTCGGATCCCAGCAAGCGCAGGCAATACGACCAATTTGGCCAATACTATCAGCAGGGCGGGTTTCGCTCCAGCCGCGATGCCTACACCTACAGCAGCAGCCCCTTCAGCCAAGACTTTGGGGGGAGCGGATTTGGGGGGAGTGGCGTCGATTTCAGCCAATTTGATGATTTTCAAGACTTCATCGATCAACTGCTGGGCCGGGTGCGCAGCCAAACCACAGACCGCAGCAGCGGATTTTCGGGATCCACTGGCAACACCAGTTACGATGCTGAGGCCACCATCCAGATCAGCATTCCAGAAGCTTTTGAGGGGGGCAAGCGCCGTCTGCGGGTGGGCGGGGATCGCGTGCTCGAGGTAAACATCCCGCCGGGAATTACGCCAGGGAAGCGGATTCGCCTGCGCGGCCAAGGCCACCCCAACCCCAACGGCGGTGCCGGTGATCTGTACCTTAAAATTGAGCTGAAAGACCACCCCTTCTATCGCCTAGAGGGATTCGACGTTTACTGCGATCTGCCCATCAGCCCCAGCGAAGCGGTTTTGGGCGCCCAGGTGGAGGTGCCCACCTTGGATGGGGTGGTGAAGCTGCGGATCCCACCTGGCATGCAGCCGGGGCGAAAGTTGCGGCTGGCGGAAAGGGGATTTCCCAAAGGCAACGGAGAACGGGGGGATTTTTACGTGGTGGTGCAGATCCATTTGCCCACCCAGATCTCCGAAGAAGAGCGAGAACTTTACGAAAGGCTGCAGCGGGTTCAATCCTACGATCCCCGCGCCACCCTTAAGCTCTAGCATTGATATTCTCCGATATTCTCCCACGGCCAAAGCCTCAAGATTCTTGACAAGCGCTCCGCGCCGCCTGAAAGCAGGAAGCCGCCCTTCTAGCTTGCTTCCGGTAGCGGTAGGGCGGGGCTGGAGGCCCAGCCTTGGGGTCAAGATGGGGTCCTGCTGGAATCTGGTTGCGTCGGCGGGACGGGAGCTGCATTTGCTTCCAGAGGTTCCTGACGAGAGCATCCCTGGCTCCATTGCAGTTGCCGCAGGATCCCGCGCAACAAGGCCACCTCGGCTACGGTCAGGCCGGCTCGCTGGAACAGGGCGCGAAACTTGAGCATTTTGCGGCGGGCTGTGTGGGGGTGCAGGTAGCCAATTTGCAGCAACAGCGCTTCTAAGTGGTCGAAAAATCCCTCCAGCAGCTCGAAGGGGGCAAGCCTTTGAGGCGAGGGCATAGGAGGAGCAGGGGAAGGGCTCTGGCAGACGAGGGTGTACAGCTCATAGCAACAAATGGCCACGGCTTGGGCCAAGTTTAAAGAGGGATAGGTCGCATCGGTGGGGATCTGGATCTGGCGATGGCAAAGGGCCAGCTCCTCGTTGCTCAAGCCGCGATCTTCGGGGCCAAACACGAGGGCGGCAGGGCCGGCGGCCAGCAGAGCGGGAAAGGCTTGGCGGGGGGACTGAATTTGCCATTCGGGTGGGTAGGTTTGGCTGCGCCCCGTTGTCCCGAAAACCTGCACACACCCTTGCAGGGCTTCGGGCAAAGTTTGCACCTTCTGGGCTTGATGGAGCAGGTCTGCCCCATGCACGGCTGTGGTGATCGCTTCCATATCGAGGGGATCGCATTGGGGATCCACCAGCACCCACTGCCTGAAGCCCATGTTTTTCATCACGCGGGCAATGGCGCCGAGGTTGCGCGGCCCAGCCGGCTGCACCAATACAAGCCGTACCTGCGCCAGTTGTTCAGGGCCAGAGTGGGGTAATATCGGCATCAGGTTGGGATCCCCCAGAGTGCCTAGAGTAGAGAAGAGGAGCTTGATTTTGTCATAGATTGCATCCATGGGATCCGCATACCGTTGTTGGCTGAGCTTGATTTGTCTGGTGTTGGTGGGATGCTGCTGGGGATCCCCGGCGTTGGCTGACCATTCGTTGCCCTCCACAGTGGCAGAGGCGGCTCAGGTGTCGCCCCAGCTCGCTCGCGATGGGGGTATAGAGCACCTTTCCCTGACCGTAGCGCGGCAGCGGCTGGAAGCCATTGCCGAGGCCATGCGCTCAATTCGCCTGTGCAACCGGCCCAACTGCCGCTACCGAGATATCGCTGTGGACGTGTGGCCTGTGGACATATCCATCCCCAATGGTGGTGCCGAGCCGTTCTACGAGGGCAGCATCGACGCCATTATCGACCGTCCTTCCGGCAGCTTGGATAAAGCCCACTACCGGCTGCAGTTTCGCCAGGGGCGCTGGCAGTTGCTGGGGGGCGAAGAGGTGTCCGATGTCTCTTCCTTTTTCTTTGAGGGAGATACCTACGAGGTGTTCAGCGCCTACGGCACCCGCAGCCACAAAGCCAAGTTGGCAGATGCCAGCAGCAACCTGCGCGTGGGCTATCGGGAGCTGTATTACCGCGTTTTCGACCAGGGCCAAGAGCGTTTGCACTAGCGCTGCGGAGCACGATGAGAGGCCGGCAACACACCTTAGCCAGCTCTATTGCCCTAGAAGGCGTTGGCCTGCACACCGGCCTGCCAATTGGCTGCAGTCTGCATCCAGCTCCTGCCGGCAGCGGTCGGGTTTTTGTGCGGGTGGATCAACCGGGATCCCCTGAGATCCCGGCTCGGTTGGGATCCCTGGCCCCTGCCCATCTCTGCACCCTGTTGCAGCAGGGATCCCCCTCTGTTCAAGTGCAGACGGTGGAACACCTGCTGGCCGCCCTTTACATCCTGGGCATTGACAACTGCCGCATCGAGGTGGAGGGGCCGGAGCTG
The DNA here is from genome assembly GCF_054058415.1 of Thermostichus sp. MS-CIW-38. Classification (NCBI taxonomy): domain Bacteria; kingdom Bacillati; phylum Cyanobacteriota; class Cyanophyceae; order Thermostichales; family Thermostichaceae; genus Thermostichus; species Thermostichus sp. MS-CIW-38. Next base: position 9,430 of record NZ_JBSSAH010000016.1, read on the forward strand.
CCGATTCTGGATGGCTCTGCCCTGCCCTTTGTAGAGGCCATTGCCCAGGCCGGGATCCAGGCCCAAGATCAGCCAGCCCTGCTGGGGGTGATCCAAGAACCGGTCACTGTCTGGGCGGGGGAAGCCTTTGTCAGCGCCCTCCCCCATCCTACAGCCCGCTTTACCTATGGCATCGATTTTGCCGATTGCCCGATTGGAGAACAGTGGCTGAGCTGGAGGGAGAACAGGCCGGATTTTGTCCAGTCCATTGCGCCGGCCCGCACCTTCGCCCGCCAGCAGGATGTGGAGCTGGCCCGGGAACGGGGGCTAATCCAGGGGGGCAGCCTGGAAAATGCCATTGTCTGTAGCCAAACCGAGTGGTTGGGGCCATTGCGCTACCCAGATGAGCCGGTGCGCCATAAGCTGATAGATTTACTAGGAGATCTCAGCCTCCTGGGCTGCCGACTGCAGGGGCACATTGTGGCCTACAAGGCGGGCCATGCCCTGCACCACCGTTTGGCCGAGCAGTTGCTCAAGAGTGGATCCCTGCTGATCCATGAAGAGCAAGGGGGAGAAAGAGATCCGGTTGCGTAGCCACAACCCTGCCATCCTCAGTTGCGACAGCGGTGCGGAGCACTTGTCTTCAAGGGGATCCCCAGGGTGGGATCCGCTTCATTCCCCTCCTTTCCGCAGCTCCCTGGGTGCTCTTTTGGCTGAGTTCTGGCCTGCCGTCCTGATACATTTACGCTGAACACTGCTGAACATCACTGTTCAACTATGCAGCGATAGCATTCTGTTTGTTTCCAAACAGAATGGCGGTATCCCGCAAAGCTTTGAGTAGAATACCCAAAGCGCAGTTTCCGTGTCGTCTTACTACCAATTTTCTGCTTTGCTTTGGCTACCATGTTGGCAGACTCGAAAGTAAACAGAAAGATCAACTGGTAGTAATCCGTACTGAACATATTATACATTATTTTCAGTATAGTTGAGCTTATTATTGACTAGAGTCATGCTCCCCGTCCGGGATTTGGTTTTGTCCTCTGCCTCTGTGGGTTCACCATGTCCTCTGATGTCTCCCCTCCTCCCCTCCTCTCGGCTGAGGCAGCCGCTCAATTGGCAACTGCTCCCCCTGTCTTCACAACGGAGCAGATTTTGGAGATCTTGCCCCATCGCTATCCTTTCTTGCTGGTGGATCGGGTTGTGGAGTATCAACCGGGGCAACGGGCGGTGGGCCTGAAAAACGTCACCTTCAACGAGCCCTTTTTTCAAGGGCATTTCCCCAACCGACCCATCATGCCCGGCGTCCTAATCGTCGAGGCCATGGCCCAGATAGGGGGGATCGTGTTGACCAAGTTGCCGGACGTGGCCGGGCGTTTGGCCCTGTTTGCCGGGATCGATGGTGTTCGCTTTCGCCGCCCGGTGCTGCCGGGGGATCAGCTGCTGCTCTCTGCCGACTTGCTCACCATTCGCCAGAGGCGCATTGGCAAGATGTTCTGCCGCGCTCAGGTGGGAGGGCAACTGGTAACCGAGGGGGAGCTGATGTTCTCCCTGGTGGATTGATGGGCCAACAGCGGCCATCCAGGAGGCGCTCCGGTGTGGGTGTTCTCGCAATTGAGATAAAGTGTTGGGATAGAAAGATGGCTCGGGGGCTGCTTGCGCCTTTCTGTCGGGATACGGTAGACATGTTGTCGCGACAGTGGGGCGTAGCTCTAAGGCTCATCTCCCCTGGAGTCGAGTCTTGGTGATCCTTCGCAGGGTTGGGAGCGTAACCACAGTTGCTGGCTAGGTTGGAAATGAGTTCGTTCGCTTCAGCGGGATCCACTCCCAACGCCTCTGCAAGTGCGCCGCACCGCTCACGCGAGCGGATTCATCCCACCGCGGTGATCCATCCGAAAGCTGAGCTACACGAGACGGTGCAGGTTGGCCCGTATGCGGTGATCGGCGAGCATGTTCGTATCGCTGCCCATACGGTGGTGGGAGCCCATGTGGTGATCGATGGCTGGACGGAAATCGGCGAGGACAACCACATTTTTCCGGGAGCAGTTGTGGGCACCGAGCCTCAGGATCTGAAGTACAGCGGCGCCCCCTCTCAAGTGGTGATCGGCAGAGGCAATCGCATCCGCGAGTTTGTCACCATCAACCGGGCCACCAATGAAGGGGAAGCCACCCTGATCGGAGATCACAACCTGCTGATGGCCTACACCCATGTCGCCCACAACTGTGTCATCGAAAATCAGGTGGTGATTACCAATGCTGTCTCTTTGGCCGGCCACATCCACATCGAGTCTCAAGCCCGCATCGGCGGCATGGTCGGGATCCACCAGTTCACCCGCATCGGGCGCTTGGCCATGGTGGGGGCGATGAGCCGGGTTGACCGCGACGTTCCCCCCTACATGTTGGTGGAAGGACATCCAGCCCGCATCCGCGGTCTGAACTTGGTGGGGCTGCGGCGAGCCCAAGGGATGGAGGGATCCCTGCCCTTGCTGCGGCAGGTCTACCGATTTTTGTACCGCTCAGGGTTGCCTTTGGAAAAAGCGCTGCAAACGCTGCGCAGCAGCCTGTGTGTCGTTTGTAACAGCGGTGCGGAGGGAGAGCGCCATGTCCTTTCCCTACAGGGGAAAGAGTGGGTGGACGAGACGGGATCCCTGCAACATCTGCTGCAATTTTTGGAAGACTCCCTCTCGCAGCCGCAACGACGAGGCCCTCTGCCGGCCCTGCGCGGGAGGGGGGAAGATCCGCCGGTGCAGAGCACTTCAGAGCTGGATGACTAAAGATTGGGGTCGGGAGCGTAGCTCTAGTGAGCCACCTGTTCATCTGCACGGGCGAGGTCTCAGGGGATCTGCAGGCCGGCCATCTGATTGAAGAATTGCTGCGCCAGCGCCCTCAACTGCGCATCACAGCGGTCGGGGGAGAGCGCATGGCTGCTGCGGGGGCCCGTCTGTTGCACCGCACCACCGAGATCAGCTCCGTTGGCATTTTAGAGGCTCTTCCCTTTATCGGCCCCGCCCTCTGGACGGAGTGGAAGATTCGCCGCTTTTTAGCCCAAGACCCCCCAGATGTGGCCGTGCTGGTGGACTACATCGGCGTCAACAGCCGCATTGCCCGTCTGCTGCAACGGCGGCAGATCCCTGCCGTCTATTACATTGCCCCCCAAGAGTGGGTGTGGTCGCAGGATGCCCGCCTCACCTACCAACTAGCCCAGCAGATGCGGCTGATGTTGGCGATTTTCCCTGAGGAAGCCCGCTACTACGCGGCGGCAGGAGCCCATGTCCAGTATGTGGGCCATCCCCTGTTGGATATTTTGGCCGCTGTGCCCAGCCGTGCTGCCGCCAGAGCCCAGTTGGGGATCCCTGCCGAAGCCACGGTGGTGGTGGTGGTGCCGGCTTCGCGTCGGCAAGAGCTGCGCTCGGTTCTGCCTGTCTTGCTCAAGGCGGCTCAGTTGTTGCAAGCTCACCTGCCTCAGGCACAGTTTTGGGTGCCCCTGGCCTCGCCCCGTTTTGCTGCCCCGATTGCGCGGGCTGCCCGCCGCCTTGGGCTCAACCTCACCCTTTTGGATCCCCAAGCTCTGCCCTTCTTCTCCCCCCACAAAGCCCATCACCTCGCCTTGGCAGCGGCTGATTTGGTGTTGGCCAAGTCCGGCACGGTGAACTTGGAGACGGCTATCTTGGGGATCCCCCAGGTGGTGATCTATCGCCTTAACCCCCTCACCTTCTGGATCGCCCGCCATTGGCTGAGGGTGTCGGTGCCCTTCATGTCTCCGCCCAACCTGGTGCAGATGCGCCCCATTGTCCCGGAGTTGCTGCAGGAGCAGGCCCAGCCGGAGAAGATCGCCCAACTGGCGCTGGAGTTGCTAACTCGGCCCGAACGCAAAGCCCAACTGCAAGCCGACTACGCCGCGATGCGGGCAGCCCTAGGAGAACCCGGCGTTCTGGCTCGCGCTGCCAAGGCCATCCTAGAGGTGTTGGATGGCGCAGCCGGCCCCCAGCGGCATCCCTTTTGCCGCTAACTCCGGTGACCCAGCACCTGAGGCACCGCCCGTCCTCCCGCCAAGGCTGCTGTTGAATCCGCCTCTTCCAGATACTCAGCATCTTGGTTGACCCGCCACCCATCGTAGCGCCGTTCCCCCGCCACAATGTTGCGAGCGGCCAAAAGGCCCGTCATCATGGCGTGATCCTGGTTATTGTAGCGGTGCATGCCGTTGCGGCCTGCCACCTGCAAATTGGGCAGTGCTTCTTCCAAAAAGGTTCGAATGGTCTGGATGTGAGCTTGATAGCCGTGATTGTAAACCGGGTAGGCTTTCGGGGCGCGAATGACTGTGCCGCCCAAAACCTTTGCCTTCCCCAGCAGGCCCAACCGCTGCAATTCCAGCGTTGCCAAGGCCATCAAATCCTCATCGGTTTGTCCCCAAAAGGGATCCGTCGCTGAGCAAAAATACTCCAAACCCAAGCAGGTGACCGAGGGATCCGGAACCATGTCCGCGCTCCAATTCTTGAAGTTTTGGATACGCCCCACCCGCACCGAGGGATCGTGAATATAGATCCAGTGATCTGGAAATAAGTTGGGCTCATCCACCAGCAAAGCCACCGTCAAAAAATCCCGATACCGCAGTTGTTCGGCAGCCTCTCGCACCGGCTCCGGTGCTGCAGGTACCAAAGCCCGCACCAGAGAGCGCAGCGGCATGGTGGAAATGAACTGCTCGCCGGTCACCCAAAAGGTCTCTCCCCCTTGAGAACAGGCTTGTACAGCTTGAACTCCGGCCCGGTTCCAGTGGATTGCCGTAACCTTGCGATCCAGTTGTACCGGCTGCCCGGCTTCTGCCAGCAAGGTTTGAACGCGCTCCCACATCTGGCCTGGCCCTAGGCGAGGATAGCGAAAGCGATCGATCAGGGTTTTGATCACCCCCTCTCGGTTGGGGAAAAAGGTTTTACGGATCAAAGAAGCCATCGACAGACCCTTGATCCGCTGGGCTGCCCAGTCGGCGCTGATCTCGTGACAAGGGATCCCCCACACTTTCTCGGTGTAGGTCTTAAAAAAAGTGCGATACAGCCGTTCCCCAAATTGGTTAATGACCCAATCTTCAAAAGATACAGGATTGGGCCTGGGAAAGAGGCGCGCCTTTAGGTAACTGAGCAGACAGAGGGTGGTAAACCCTGGCCCCAGTTTGGCAAAAACATCCGTAGGTCGAATTGGATAATCAAAGAAAACACCTCGGTAAAAAATGTGGGAAAGCCGACGGCAAACCTGCATTTCCGAGCCCAAAATCTCCGTCCACAGAGCCTCAATTTCCGCCGACTTGGAGAAAAAGCGGTGTCCACCGATATCAAAGCGATAGCCTTGGTAGGTTACAGTGCGGGATAGCCCCCCTACCTGCACCGGATCCGCTTCCAAAACCGTTACCGGGTAGCCCTGCTTGTTCAGCTCGTAGGCGGCACTCAATCCAGCTGGCCCCGCCCCGATCACCACTGTGGACTGCACTCTGGATAGCTGCCTTGAGGTACCATCTGGTAGTGGGGTCATTTCCTCAGAAATGTTCTCAGAAACAGTCATGGCAACTTCTCACACCACCTCGTCAATCCTAACGGAAATAGGTCTGTTCAAGGGATCCCCGGCCTGGGCGCGAAAGTGCTATGCCTACGGCACCCCGTCGGGAACCGCACCGCTAACGCGAAAGATTAAGCTGGAGACAGATTAGAGATCCCTTTTGTGTGCAAAGAAAGCCTTGGTGCTTCGCACCGCCGTCGCGAATGGCCGACTCTGTGGAGTGAATTTTGTGCAATCTCCCCCCATCCCCAATCCTGGACATCTGCTGACAAATGCTTCGCCGACAGTACTGTTGGCCGATGACGACCCATGCATACGCGGGTACTTGACCCACCTGTTGGTTCATGAAGGCTATCAAGTGGCAGAGGCTGAAGACGGCGACCAAGCCTTGCTGCTCTTCGGTCAAACTCAGCCTCAAATTGCCCTGCTGGACGCCCTCATGCCCGGCACGGATGGGTTCGAGTGTTGCCGCCGCCTGCGGGCTTTGGATGCGAATCTGCCCTGCTTGATGATTACCTCGCTCGAGGATCAAGCTTCCGTAGACAAAGCCTTTGCTGCCGGAGCCAGCGACTACATGACCAAGCCCATTCACTGGCCGATAATGCGTCAGCGCATCCAACACCTGATCAAGGCCCGCCAGAACTTGTTGAACCTACGCCAACAGGCGGCCCGCGAGCAAGCCCTGAACCGCATCGTCCGAGCCATTCCCACTTCTTTGCAGTTGGATCAAATCCTTGCTGCCGTCACCCGCGAGATAGGCCATCTGCTAGAGGCGGATCGGGTAAGCATCAGCATCTATCAGCCTCAGCAACAGCATTGGCGTATTGTCTCCGAGTACAGCACTCAACAGGATGGCTACCTGGGCTGTCTCATTCCCGATTCCGAAAGCCCCATTGCCCAGCAACTGAAGCAGGGGAAAGTGATGTTGCTGGAGGCAGCCGACCAAGCCAAAGGCTGGGTCTACATCTCCGCCATGGCCAAAGCCTATCCTGGCAGTTGGCTGCTGGTACCGCTCTACGGCGGCGAAAGCCCCGAATCTGACTCGGCCCACCCCACCCTTTGGGGCAGCCTGTGCCTGCAACTGAAAACGGCACGTCCCGGTTGGCTGGCCACCAATCAGGATCTGATCTTGGCCCTGGCCGATCACCTCTCCATCGCCATTCGGCAGGCGGAATTGCTCCAACAGGTTCAGGAGCTGAACCGCACCCTGGAAGAAAAGGTACAGGCCCGCACCGCCCAACTGGATCGCCAGATACAGGAATTGCAGCGGCTGGATCGCCTGAAAAATGACTTCCTTAGCACGGTGTCCCACGAGCTGCGCACCCTTCTTTCCAACATGAAAATGGCCATCCACCTGCTCAGCTCCGTCCTGCTGCCTGCCCAGGGCGCTCCCAGATCCCCGGATCTGGCCAAAATCTCTCAGTACTTGAAGGTGTTGGACAACGAATGTGAGCGGGAGATCAGACTGGTCGAGGATCTGCTGGAACTGCAGCAGTTAGAGGTGCTCAAGGGACTCCGTCCCGCTAACGCGAACGGTTCACAGCGGCCCTGCTGGTTGGAGCTGCAAGAGTGGTTGCCCCAGATCGCGGAGCCCTTTGCTCAGGAGGCCCATAGCCGCCATCAGCGCTTCAGCCTTGGGATCCCTTCAGGACTGCCTGCCATTTTTACCCTGCCGGGAGTGCTAAAGTCGGTGCTGGCGGAATTGCTGAAAAATGCATGTAAATTCACCCCTGCTGGGCACCTGATCAGCCTTCAGGCCACCTGCCATTCCGACCACCTGGACATCCAAGTCCTCAACACCGGCGTAACCATTCCCCTGGAAGAGCAAAAGCGGGTATTTGAGAAGTTCTATCGGGTGCCCAGCGCGGATCCCTGGCGGCAAGGGGGGACAGGGTTGGGGTTGGCCCTTGTGCGGCAGGGGGTAAGCCTGTTGCAAGGAAGCATTCACCTCAACAGCGAGGCCAACCACACCTGCTTTACCTTGCGGCTGCCTCGGGTTCTCCCTGTCTTTGGCCAAGGCAAGCCAGCTCAGCCTAGGGTGTAGGCGTCGGGGTGGCCGGCTTTGGAGAGTTGGAAGCTTCCCCTTCCTGCAAAACTTCTTGCAAGCGGGCCCGAACCCGCTGGTTGAGAACAGGATTTTCGTTCGCCAAGGTCATCAATTCGCGGTATTGAAGCACTGTCAGCCCTTGCTCCTCGACAATGCGGCTGGCTTGGGTTTCTGTGCGCTGCATAATTTGCTCGTACTCCTCCTCGTTCTGGGTTTCCCGCAGTTGGGCGCTCGCTTCCCGAATCAGGGGATCCAACTCCAACAGAATCCGCACCAACTGTTCCACCTGGGCATCGGTGACTTGCTCTGGGGTCAGAGTTGGAGATGCCACAGGGCTGGGAGTTGCTGTGGCCGGAGCCCCCCCCGAAGTCGGAGAAGCAGTTGCAGCAGGGCCGGGCGACGGGGTTGCTCCCTGTGCCCAAGCCGGCAGGGATCCCAAGCTGAGTCCCAGACCCATCAGCAACGCGAATTTCATCATGCCCAAAACTCCCCAAACCCAGACAAGATAGACCTAAGCCCTTGAGGTGCAGCCAAACCTGAAGCCAGACTAGCAAGATGCCTGAATTCCGTCTAATCGGTTCAACGCAGTCCTGGCAGCCCATCAAGCTCATTCCAGCTTGCCAGCACCTGAGGCGGGATCCATCCAATCCCTACGGTACCAGAACTCCTCACTCCAGGGCTCCCAGGATGAACTCGCGAAAGGGCTGTGTGGACATGCTGGGGATCTGCAGTGGATCTCTTGTAGAAACAAGAAGTTGGTTGTACAGTCTTACATGCGCTGTTCAACGGTAGCCCGGCACCGGAGTGCCCCTTTCTCTCCTCGGTTGAGCAGCTCCAGACTTGCAGCATTGGCAATTGACTTAGCACTTCAGCCCAAAGGGGGTTGTCTTGAAGCTGAGCTTAGGTATATGTTCTGTTGAGTATCGTTTTTGTTAATGTTAGGCTAGGGGCCAGATTTGATGCGGATCTCCCACATCGGCATCTGACTTTCTTCGCAGGTGTCAGAGCCCGTGGATCCCCTATCAATATCAGCAGTCAACCTAGCAAACGCCCAATCGCCAGCTCTCTTTGCAGGCGATTGTTGGAGGATTTTTTGTTCGGAGAAAGGTTCCCGATTAGATTTTTTTGGGCGCGTCCATAAGTAACCCTTCAAGGGCTTTGAGGGCGACTGCTGTCTTTATTGCCTTTGTAAAAGATGATAACAAAAATGGGTAAAAGTTATTGCTTTTCTTAAGCAGCGCTGATATATTCTTTGCGGTTGCGGTTGTTCGGTCATCCTTCTACGGGAGGCTTACATTGGTTAGGAGAAGAAAGCGTAAGAGTCGCCGTCGTCTGGAAGGGCGCAAAATTTTAGATCACATTCCTCAATTTAATTTGGACAGTGGTGAAGAGAAGTCTGTAACCGCTGCTCGAAAATATATTCAGGAAAAGTCTATTCAGCCCCCCGCACTTATTTTGGTGCGACGAAATGAACATACAGTTGATCGGTTTTTCTGGGCGGAGAAGGGGTTGTTCGGCGCGCAATATGTCGAGGAGAACCACTTCCTTTTTCCCAGCCTGCGAGCTTTGTTAGCAGAGGTTGCGGCTGAAAAGCCAGAGAAAAAATCCTCGAAGACCCTTGCAACTGCCGCTCGCTAGCTTCTGGCCAGCTTTTCCTACAGCAGGAGCCCAGGAAACAGCCCCCCTACCCTGGGGGGTTTGTTGCAGCCGCTCTCAGAAAATCAAGAAAATCAAAAGAACTGACCCTATTTAGGGGATCCCTTTCACTCAATGGGTTGAGCTTCTGATACCTCACTCCCCATGCTGGATCTGCTGGCGGCAGCGAGGGAGCCACGCGCTACCCTACAAGGGATCCCGTCGGGAGATGCCGGATGAGCCGACTGCCTCAGACCACTGCCCACATCCAAATTACCCGCCGCTCTTGGCAAGAGGGTGCCATTGAGGGGGAAGTCAATGCCAATGGTTGGGTTTGGCGCTTTTGCTGGCGCTTTCGGGCCGGGGAACTCAGAGTGGAGCCTTCTGTGGGGCGAGCTTTGATTTGCGAGCCCTTGAGCCGCTTTCTGGAAAAATCCGACTATCTGCTGGAACCGGGCAGCAACTACTCGTTTGTGATTCGCAGCAGCTTGTGAACTCTCAATCTGAGCAGATCTGAGCAGAGCTTTTGCCCAGCACCAAAGACCGGGGCTGAGCAATGGAAGGCACCTGCTACGGTGACCCAGAAACCAGGTCTCAAGCCCCGTGGGCGAAGAGTGCCTCCCCTCTCACTCCTGTCGCGCCCAAGCTGTTCGCACTTGAAAGAATCCTCGCCCTCTAGGCAGGGGGGTAGTCAATAAAGCTGCAGCAGCCTTTGGTCTTCGGCGGGGGAGGAGGCACATCCAGAGCTGGGTTGCACTCAAAGAAGCCCAGGGGCTTGAGCATAAAGCCGATGTAGCTAACCGGCATCACCGGCCAGTCTTCGGTGCGGGGGAAGTGATTGCAGCCAAAGCTATACCAGAGCACCAGACGGGTGTTTTCCAGGGATCGGTTCGCTTGCGTCCATTTCACCAGCCCTTCGCCACCGGGGTGTTGGTTGGGGTAGTCCCCTGCTGGGAACTTCTCGCCGGGATGGTAGGGCGTGGCCCAGAGGTGGTGGGCCAGATAGCCCGCCCGTCGGTGCAGCCAAGAGTTGGGGTGGGCCAAAAGCTGGACGTTTTCCCCCGGCATCAGTTTGTAGGCCACCGGCTGTCCCAGGCGGTTGTGGCGATTGGGGTTGACAATCTTCCAATAGCGGCCCCGCAAGGGATCCACCGTTTGCTTAGCCTCCTGCTCGGTTTTGAGCAGGGTGGAGCGGGCGCGAAAGGCGTTGCCGTGAGGGTTATCCGGCCCCAGAGGCAGAGGTTCTGCATGCACTTCATAGAGGGAGTTGCACGGCCCATCCACCGCCATATCCAGGCGAACGGTGAAAAAGTGCTGGTGGTTGAGGCCGGACAATTGGGGTGCCACCAAGACGCCGAACTCCGGCTCTTCCCCCGGCAACGTAGCGCAAGTGTTGATAATGCCGGTGAGCTTGGCTTCAAACTCCAGCGTGCCGTCTTGGTAGAAATACCAGAAAAAGCCGTAGTCGTAGTTGCCAATGGTGGTGAAAAAGGAAAGCACCAGCCGCCGCGAGCGCCGCACCTGCGCCCGTTCCGTGCGCCAGTCGGTGTGCTTCCAAAGGATGCCAAAATCCTCCTCGTGCATGCAGACGGCATTTTTCAAAAGCATGGGCTCACCGCTGTTAGTGGGCAGCCAGGCATCGAAGTAGTAGATTTCCCCCAGACAGTCGCAGCCCAGCTGCAGGGAATTGGCCTGCATGCCAATGCCGTATTCCCCCACATCAAAGGCATTTTTGCGGAAGTGGGGATCCCGCGGATCCCCGTAGGGCACCACCATCTCGGCTACCGAGGCGCGGTAGAGAATGGGGCGAAGGCGGCCTTGATCCTCGTAGCTCACCTGGTGGAGGACGAGCCCCTCTCGCGGGTTAAAGCTGATGCGCAGATCCCACTTCTGCCAGCGGATGTGGTGCCCCTCCACCTGGAAGCTCACCCCTTGGGGCTGGGTAATTTCTAGTGGCTTCAAATCTTGGCGAAAATCTTTGAAAAACAGCTCGTCGAAGTTACCGGACTCCGGCGGCAAGGGCCACAGACCCCGATCCTCCACCTTGACAACTTGCATGCGGTTGAGGTCAATCCAGGGGTAGAGCCCCTCGATGGGGCGGGCATAGCCGTTGTCGCAAGGGGAAGTACGTAGGAAACAAAAGCCTCGCACCAGCCGCCGCCCTTCTTCTTCCGGGATCCCAAAGTAGCCCACCGTCCAGTAGTCCACCATCACCAAATCCACATCGGCAATCCCCCGCCGCTGCAGAGCCGCCAAAAATTGGGGATCCTCCTTGAGCAGGCGGTCGCAGGCGTACACCTCATCGTCGAGCAGAGGGGGCTGCACGCCCGCAATGAGCTGCCAAGAGCGCACCTGCTGTGTTGACAGAGAGACCACGGCTTCGTAGGTGTTGCCACTGGCCGGATCCAACAGCACCACAAAAGCCTGCCGATCCCACGGCTGCCCCGGCTGCCAAGTTTCCATCCAAGGCCGATCCGGCTCGTGTAGCTGGATGGTCACAAAGCGCCCCTGAGAACTGAGGGGCCGTTGCCGGCGCAGGATCTGCACCACCTGCCGCATTTCCTCGGCGCTAAGGGGATCCAAGGGGTGGCCTTGGGGCAATGCAGGTTCGCTCGACTGATGCTGTCGATGCAAACTGGGAGAAACTTCACAAACCACAGCAATAACCTTGAATTCTTCGGTTGGAAAATGATTGAGCTGAGTAGGAGAAAATGGAGAGAAGTCTGTTGGGAACGGCCAAACGGATCCCTTTCCCCGCCATGCTGCGGGCCAAACCTAGGAAATCCAAAAGACCTGACAGCAGACCGGGCGGCCTATCTCGTGGCCATTGTCAAGATGGTCAACCTTGGAGGAGATGGCCGGAAAAATGAAAGGTAAGGTCGGGTAAGAGCTCAAGGAAATGCAGACAACCTCGGCTCTGCCCATTGTCCAGATCTGGAAATCTTCCTACTTCCCTGCCCGCTAACCAAACGAAGAGGGCAACGGCACCTTGAGAAGCCGCGCCAGGGCGAACAGGAAACCGTCAACCCATCGGGAAAATCTGAATACAGGTCTTACTACAGATAAACCCAAACTCGAGAGCAGGAGAAGTTTTCTGTGATTAAACGTCAGGCTTAACGTTGCACAGGAAAGCATAAAAAAGAGAAAACGCTTCACGCAGGCTAAGGGCAGGATCACACCGAGAAAGCTCAACGCAACGTCAACTCTCGCAAGAGCGCAAAGACATCTCGAAGCCTGCCCTGACCCTACCTGCCAGGGGGATCCCACCACTTGGGATCCGAAATGCAACTGACGATACTATAGCAGAGGCACCCCCCTTTCCCACAAGCCCGGCCCAAAGCCTCCCGGTCGCATCAGCAGGGTGTGACCCTAGGCCTTCTCCCCGTGAAGTTGAAGTCCAGCTCCAGCTCAAGTTGAAGGTTTGGTGTCGGAGAACACATATCTAAGAGTTACCCTGAAGCCATGCTTAAGGTTAGGAATTTCTAACAGTTCGAATAGTAGGATCCCTCACGTCTCCTGAAAATCGTCCACAATGAGGCAGGGCTCATAGAATCTGGTGAGGGAGATGGCTTCAACTCGATACCGCCTGGTGCCAGTGCGGCCAGGAGACGGCAGCTTTTATCCAGAGCATCTCTATTTGGCCTTAGAAGCCACCCAACTGGGCTATTGGCAACTGGATTTGCGCACCTGGAAGTTGAGTGCCTCTCCCCAATGCAAGGCCAAATACGGGCTGGATCCCGGCCAAGATTTCACCCTGGAAGTGTTTTTGCAGCACGTTCACCCGGAAGATCGCCAAAGGGTGAGAGAAGCTTTTCAGACGCTTGGGCCCAAGGCAGTAGAGGGAGATCCCAACTTTTCGGTGGAATATCGGGTTTACCAGGCCGACGGCCAGATGCGCTGGCAGCTTTCCCAGGGGGTTGTCCTGCTGGGGCCGAAAGGGGATCCCGGCCAGGTTGTCGGGGTGACCCTGGATATCAGCGAGCGCAAGCAATTAGAGATCACCTTGGCTGAGCGGGAGTGTCGCCATCGCCAGATCCTGGAAGCTCTGCCCGACATGCTGCTTTGTCTGGATCGCCAGGGCCGCTGTCTGGAGTTCAAGCCGCCCAGCCATTTTTCTGTCCCCCATCCCCCTGCCTACTATTTGGGCAAAACCCTTGAAGAGCTGTTTCCTGAGGTCGCCTGCGCCGGTGCGGCAGAGCCCACAGCCCAAGCCATTCGCGAGCATCTGGAGCTGGCCCTAGCAACCCGGCAAGCTCAAGAGATCGAGTACCCCTGCCCAGAGGGATCCCCTCAGCCCCAATATCGGCAGGCTCGCATCGCCCCCTATGGGGAAGATCAAGTCCTGATGATCATTAGAAACATCACCCCTCGTAAGCAAGCCGAGCTGAAGCTGCAGCGGCAATTGCAGCGAGAAAGACTGTTTAATCAGCTCATTCAGGCCATCAACACCTCTCTGGACTTACCCACCCTATTTGATGTGGCGGTGCGGGAAGTGGGGGCAGTGTTGCAGGCAGCACGAGTTACCCTTTATCAGTACCTGCCCGCTGAGGCCGTGTGGTTGGGCATTGCCAGCCATAGCCGATTTCCTAATTTGCCCAACAATCTGAACCTGCGACTGCCGGATAGCAGGGATTTTATGGTTTTCGATCATTTGAAACGGCTGCAAATTTTTCATGTCCAGGATCCGGAGCAGATTGCCGATCCCTTTGCCATTTATGAGAAGCGAGAATACCAACTGGGCCCTTGGCTGGTGATCCCGGTGGCTTGTCAGGAACAAATGTGGGGCGGGCTATCGCTGCGGCGCCTGACCTCAGATCCGGATTGGCAAACCGACGAGATCGAGCTGGCCAAGGCTATCGGGGAGCACCTGGCAGTGGCCATTCAGCAGGCAGAACTTTATCAAAAGCTGCAGCAGGCCAATGCTGAATTGGATTACCAAGTGCGGGTGCGCAATGCAGAGCTCGAACAAGCTTACAACGACGAAGCGCTACTCCAGCTCATCACCGAAGAAATTCGCTCCACTTTGGATGAACAAAAAATCTTGGAAACGGTGGCCCGAGAATTGGCCCTGAGCTTGAACCTATCCAATTGCACCATTGCCCTGTATGACCCAGAGCGGCAGGTCAGCGTTTTGGCGGTGGACTATTTGGCCGGAGAAGGGATCCGGCGCTTCCCCCTGGAGGTTTCGTTTGCGGATTTCGCCCATGTGCTTCGTCAGCTCCAGCGCGGACAGCTTTGCCAATTGAGCAACTTCCATCACCCCTGCTGGCCCAACCACGACCGCTACACCCTGATCATCGCTCCCATTTGCGACAAAAGGGATCTGACAGCTCAACACGAGGAACTGCTTGTTTTGGGGAATATTTGTGGATCCCGTCCACCGGGGCAGATATTTACCGAGCGGGAACAACGGCTTATCCAACGGGTAGCCGGCCAATGCGCCCTTGCCATTCGCCAAGCACGTCTTTATCAAACGATCCAGCGTCAGGTGCAACAGTTGCAGGAGCTCAACCAACTCAAAGATGAGTTTCTGCACATGGTCTCCCACGAAATGCGCACACCTCTCACCAACATGAAGCTGGCCATTGGGTTTTTATCCAAAGCCAACCTAACCGAGCGGGAAAGGCGCTACTTTCAAATTTTGGAGATGGAGACCAACCGCGAGCTGGAGTTAATCAACGACCTGTTGGAATTGCAAGCCCTCGAATCCGGAAACAAAGTCCTCAGACTTACCTGTTTATCTCCCCAGGAATGGATCCCCAATCTTGCCGAGCCCTTCCGGCTGCGGGCTGCGCAGCAAGGCCAACAGTTTCAGGTGGAATGGGATCCCGACCTTTGGCCCCTCTACACAGATGAGAGCCTCTTGTCGCGGGTGGTCAGCGAGCTTTTAAACAATGCGTGTAAGTACACCCCCACTGGGGAAAGCATCTATTTGAGTGTGAGCCAGGCTAACTCCAATGGCCGTCCCGGCTGGCTGATCACGGTGCGCAATACAGGGGTGGAAATTCCTGCAGAAGCGTTGCCCCGCCTTTTTGAAAAGTTCTATCGCCTCCCCCAGTTGGATTGCCGCAACGCCGGGGGAACCGGCTTGGGTCTATCGCTGGTTCAAAAGGCAGTGGAGCTGCTGCAGGGATCCCTGCGGGTAGAAAGCCACTCTCGGCAGGTGATGGTTCAGGTGTGGTGCCCCCATCAGGGCAGCTTGTCGGAAACCCCAAGCAAGGCTTAGAGGGCAAGGCCAGCGCCTTGCGCAGGACTCGAACCTGCAACCATCGACTTAGAAGGTCGGTGCTCTATCCATTGAGCTAGCAAGGCCGAAGAAAAGGATGCAGAGCCATTATATCCCCGACCCAGTTCCCAATCCCCAACCCTGCCCACCTGCCTCTGGCTTGGATTTCCGCAGTGTTGCTTGGGCAAATCGCGCGGTTTGCCTTGGGGAGCCGGGTCGGGATCCCTTCACCGTGGGAATGTTGGTTTTCGCTCAGGATATGAACGTCAAAGAGATCGTCTGCCAAGCTCTTGGAACGGGACGTCTGGGCGTCTCTCAGGAAACTTGACTGTACGGATAAGGAAGACTTGCAGACGGCAGATGCTTTGAGCAGATGCTTTGATCAGTGCCTTTTTGGATGGCGCTGTGCAGCGGGAGAGCCACAACTGGGCTCCCTGTGCATCGATCCCTTAAAATGGGCGAGCCGAAAGCAGAAAAGTACTCGTTTGAGTTCGAGGATCCCATGCAACCGAGCTATTGCGTCGGAGATAAGTCCAAAATGGGTGCTGAGGTGTCGAAAATTGGGATCCCCATGCCCTTGCTCCCTGATCCTGGCTCAGCTGCGGAAAAGAAAGCTGCCTCTGGCACTCAAGCTCTGTCTCCGGCAGCCAAGCGCCTGTTGCGCCTCTACCACGGCGGTAGCTTCATCTTTCTGGGCCTGTTGTGGCTGGTGGTCGGGATCCCTAGCCTTTGGGCTTTGCGAGCGGATATAGCCCGCCTGTGGGATTACTTTACTTGGACGGGCCTGCGATATGCCTTGTTTCACCGCCCAGGATGGCCGACTTTGGGGTTGTTGCTCTGTGTCAGCTTCACGATGGGGATCCTGATTGCCCAAAGCCGCTATGAGCTGTTCGGCCTGTATCCGGTGGAGCGTCTCATGCTGGAGCAGCAATCCCGCTGGATCCTGTCCTTGCCGGTGTGGCATCCGCTGCGGCGCTGGTTGGTGCGCAGGTTGGATACTCAAGATTAGGTTTTGGCTGCTACTTGGGATCCCTGCCGGCACCGAGGCAAAATCTCGTTTGCGTGCGGCTGAAATCCCGCACAAGCACCACTTCCAAAGCAGCAGGAGAATTCAACCATGCTCAACCAAAGCCTCAGCCTGGGATTTTTCCGAGGAAGCCACAGACAGCTTCACAATCCGGGCCAGCCGAGCCTTACGACGAGCGGCTGTGTTTTTGTGCAGAACGCCGGTTTTGGCAGCTTTATCAATGCGGCTGAAAGCAGCACTCATAGCCGCCTGGATTTCCTGCAGAGTTTCTTGCTGTGGGTTGGCAGCGTAGGCAGCCGAGAGGGAGATCACTTTCTTCATCAGAGCGCGCACCATGGCTTTGGTGGCTTTATTGCGCAGCCGATTCCGCTCTGCGATCTGAACGCGCTTGATGGCAGATTTGATGCGTGGCATGGTTGAAAGGGAAGTTCCAGCGAAGATCCAGCATACCATCAGAGCTGGAAGCTCCACCAGTTCCTATTGTTCTCCGATGGGATCCCCATGTTCCAAGATTGCAGCTCGCAGATCCGCTTTAACCCACCTGCCCTTTTCTACGGGGTTGCCGCTTGCGATTTGGATCGGGATGGGGCCTTTGAGCTGTTTGTGTGCGGGTTCCGCGGCTCCAATCGAGTCTTGAAGTGGGATGGGCAAACCCTGGTGGATCAAGCAGACGACACCCTGGCCGATGCAGGGCGCATGGCAATTGGGGTGGCTGCCGCCGACTTTGACGGGGACGGGCAGGAAGAACTTTATGTCTTGAACACCGATACCTTCGGCGGGCGCAAGCGCTTTGGGGATCGCCTCTTCGACTGGCAGGGATCTCGCTGGGTGGACCTGTTCTCCCTGCCGCAAAACCAAGATGCCCTCAACTTGACGGCAGGTCGCTCTGTAGCTTGTGTGGATCGTCTTGGCCAGGGGAGCTATGGATTTTTCGTAGCCAACTACGGCGGCCCTATGCGCCTCTACGAGTTGGGCCCTAACCAAATGATCGCCGATGTGGCGCCAGAAGCGAGACTCAATCGGGTGACGGGCGGGCGGGGGTTGGTGGCCGTGCCCTTGGTCTCGCAGCGGATGGACATTTTTGCCGTCAATGAGCAGGGACCTAACTTTCTGTTTCGCAACCGGGGAGATGGCACCTTTGAAGAGATTGCCGCTGAGGTGGGCCTAGCAGATCCCGACGAGCATGGGCGCGGCGTGGCAGCGGTGGATCTGGATGGGGATGGACGGCTGGATTTGCTCTATGGCAACTGGGAAGGCCCCCATCGCCTCTGGATCCAGACCCCCAGCGGTTTTTTTAAGGATGTAGCCCCCCCTGAGCTGGCCAGGCCCTCTCGCATTCGCACGGTCATTGCTGCCGACTTCGACAACGACGGCTACCCAGAGCTGTTTTTCAACAACATCGGCGAGCCCAACCGTCTGTTTGCATGGCGCTCAGGCCGTTGGCAAGCCATTGACATTGGAGATGCTGCCGAGCCGCAGGGATTGGGGACAGGAGCAGCAGTGGCCGATGTGGATGGGGATGGTCGTCTGGAATTGTTGATTGCCCATGGGGAGTCTGGCGCCCAGCCTCTCAGCTTCTATCGCCCTCAGGCCAATGCCAACAACTGGCTGAGAGTTCTGCCCCTCACCCGCCAGGGAGCCCCGGCCCGCGGCGCGTTGGTAAGGCTGCTCACCTCCACCCGTACCCAGATCCAGGCCATCGACGCCGGCAGCGGCTACCTCTGTCAGATGGAGCCGGTGGCCCACTTTGGCCTGGGATCCGAAACAGGGGTCAAGGAAATCCAGATCCAGTGGCCGGATGGGAAACAGTTGCAGGTGGCCCACCCACCGGTCAACCAGCTTTTGCGGATCCCTTATCCCCGCTAGCCGCCAATCTGAGACATGGTGCGCCGGTAGGATCCCTGGCTGCCGGTGTCCCGTCCTTTGAAGTTGATGTCCGGCTTGATGTCCAGCAGTTCTCGCACCTGCTGTCTTAGCCTTTCGGCAGGGATCCCAGCTCGCAGCGGATCCCGCAGGTTGATTTGGCCGGATTCGTTGAGCAGGCAAGGGCGCAGCCAACCGTCGCTGGATAGCCGCATGCGGTTGCATCGATCACAAAAGCACTCCGACATCTGGCTGATAAAGCCCAAGGTGCCTTTTGCCCCTGGGATGCGAAACACATCTGCCGGCCCATTGCCGGCCACAAACCCAGGTTCCAGGCCAAAGCGAGCGCGAATTCGCTGTCGCAGCACCTCAGACTCTACCCAGCCGGTCTGCTGGAAGAGGGCAGCATTGCCGATGGGCATAAACTCGATGAAGCGCACATGCCATTGCCGCTCCAGGGTAAGGGCAGCCAGATCTTCCACTTCCGATTCGTTGAGCCCAGGGATCACCACCACATTCAACTTGAGGGGATCGAACCCCACTTGGTGAGCAACTTGGATCCCGGCCCAGACCTGCTGCCAGCGATCCCGCCCCGTGATCAGTCGAAAGGTCTCGGGGTTGAGGGAATCAAAGCTGATGTTGATGCGGCGCAACCCCGCTTCATAGAGGAGTTGAGCTTTTTGGCTGAGGTTGAAGCCGTTGGTGGTAAGGGCCACATCTCTCACCCCAGGCAGGCTGCATAGAGCCCGGATGAGGTGCTCCAGCCCCGGCCTGAGCAGGGGTTCGCCGCCGGTGAGGCGAAAGCAATCGATCCCCAACGGCAAAAACACCTCTCGAACCAACGTGAGGATTTCCTCATCCGTTAAACGCTCTGGGGCTTGCAGCCACGTCAACTCCGCCTCGTCAGGCATGCAGTACTGGCAGCGGAAATTGCAGCGATCGATCAAGCTGATGCGCAGATAGTTAACGGTCGGCATGGCAACCTAGGCCAGAAACAGATGGGGCACCCCTCCCCCCAGAGTGCCGAGCAACGCCGAGGACCCTTTCCGTTGCCTCTGGAAAACCTCCCAGCGTCTCCATCCGCAAAGGCAGCGGGGGAACTGTCCCGAGGCTTGCAACTTGCAGTGGCCACACCTCCAGTTTGCAGGATACTACGAAGATTGAGGTGCAAATCTCTACTCGGCAGAGCCAGGGATCCCTGCCCATTCCGGCTGAACGGGCCGCTGCCAGCGTTCCCACCAGGCCAGCACAGACTCAGGTGGGTGGCTGTCGTGGCTGCCGTTGGCATTGGCGGGGAGGGGGGGAGAGGGAGGTGGGGCCGGCGGTGTCAGCCAACTGACAGGCGCGGGGATCAGACAACTGGGGTGGAGAGGGCGCAGATCGCGGTAGTGGCTGCTGCGAATGGCCAGGATCTCCTGCTGAATGATGTCTGGGGGTTCTCCCAACTCCAGCAACACATGGCTGCACAGCCCCAGGCTGGCCTCAAATTCGGGGTGGACGACTTCTCTGGCCCCCAACTGATAGAGCTGTTCGATGTCTTCCTTGTCGGTAGCTCGCACCACCACATCCAATTGCGGCGCCAACTCCAGAGCTCGTTTCAGGCAGAGGCGGATGCTCATGCGATCCGGCAGAGCAATAACCAGGGCGCGGGCCTGGGGCAGGCAAGCTTTCTCCAGCACCAACGGGCTGGCCGCATTTCCGTAGAGGTAAGGGATCCCACGGGAACGCAGGTGTTGGATCACCCGTTCTGATTGATCAATGACCAAGAGGGGGTGACGACGGGCTTCGAGAATGCGCACAATGTCTTGCCCCACCTGCCCATAGCCGCACACCACCACGTGCCCCTGTTGAGGAGCATCGGGGGCCAAAGCGCGGGGCCGCTCGCCCGATTCCAACCAGCGGGCCAAGAAGGGGATCCCGTGTAGCCCGGAAAACAGTCGAGGAGCGCCCCTCAGCAGAAAGGGAGTGAGCAGAAGGGTAACGGCTGTGGTGCTGACAATCAACAAATAGATCTGCCGCGACACCAATCCCAAAGCCTGCCCCTCGCTGGCCAGCACAAAGGAGAATTCGCCGATTTGCGATAGGCCCAGCCCCACCACCACCGCTGCCGGCAGAGTGTAACCAAACAGCCGCGCCAAGGGAGCCACGATGCAAAACTTGCCCACCATCACCAGACCCACCAGCCCCAGGATCAGCAACAGATGGCCGAGGATAAAGCTGGGATCGATGAGCATGCCGATGGCCGCAAAAAAGAGAGCAGCAAACACATCTCGCAAAGGCTCTACATAGTCCAGGGTTTGGTCGGCGTACTCCACCTCCGAGATCATCAGACCGGCAATGAAAGCCCCAATCTCGCTGGAAATGCCCAGCCGCTCCGTCAACAGGGCAATCCCCACGCAGAGGCTGATCACCCCCAGCAAAAACACCTCTTTGCTCTCCTGCTGAGCCAAAAGCCGCAAGAAGGCCGGAACGAGCCAAATGCCACTCACCACTGCCCCCAGCCCCACCAGGCCAATTTCCGCTACCGACTTGACCAGGGATCCCGCCAGCTCCGGCAAGGGACAATCCAAAGCCGGCAACACCGCCAACATCAGCCCCACCGCCAAGTCCTGCACAATCAGGATCCCCAGCATGGCTTGGGCTTGGGGAGTGCCCATTTGGTTGGTCTCAGTGAGACTTTTCAGCACCACGGCAGTCGAGGACAAGGAGAGCACGGCCCCCAAAAAGATCCCTTGCACCGGCGTCAACCAGCCGCTGACCACTGCCAGCACCGCCGTGATGAAAATCGTCAGGCCAATTTGCAAAATGCCTCCGCCAACGGCGATCCCCCGCACTTTGCGCAATTCTTTCAGGGAAAACTCCACCCCCAAGGTGAACAGCAAAAAGGTCACCCCAAACTGGGCCAAGGTTTCCACCTGAACCAACTCTTTGATCCACCCCAACCCGGTTGGCCCCACCAAGATCCCGGCCAGTAAGTAGCCGAGCAACACCGGCTGCCTCAGCAGCGAAGCCAAGAATCCACCTGCTGCCGCTGCCGCCAATACCGTCACAATGTCCAAAATCAGACGAAAGTCTTCCTGCACAGGGCACCCACCAAGGAATGTGAACTTTTGTAGCCAATCCTGAGGATTCTTCCACGATAATGCTTCCTCTGGCATCTCGGACAGAGTGGAGAACCTGGCCCCAAGCCCTGCACCTTACTTCCCCCAGGGATCCCGGCTGGCCCAGCCCGGATTCAGATCCAGCCTGGATTCAGAGGAAGCTGGACGGAAACTCAGTGGAAATTTTTGTTAAAACTTGCTGGCAATACCTCAAAACCGTAGCTTATAATACAGAATGTAGATAGAAATCGTTCATCCTCTCGCGTGCTGGGCGGCTCGTTAATGTAGGTAGAGCGACATCACGGCCAGAGGACGGAAGTAGGGAGATATCCCGAAGGAACGCGCCTCAACTCTTCTGGTAACCGTGTGGCTTCTCTTGTCTCTCAGGAGAAGGCGAACGGATGAAAACTCAACTCATTGGAGGCGAAGATCATGGCACTCTTTTACCGTGGCGTCGATTACACCCCCTCTTCTGCAACTGCAGCGGTTTCTCCCGGCAAAGTGGGGGGTCGTTACCGGGGGCTGGACTGGCGGTTCCGCCACCTGAGCAAGCCGGTGGTTTTGCCCACCAACCTTGACCTGCTCTATCGAGGTGTTGCTCATCATCTCAAGGCGGCCGAAGGGCCGGCTCAACCCGTTCAGACGGCAGAGGCATCTGCCCCGGTGGCTGCCAATGGCCGTTCTCATGTCTTGGATGAGCTGTCTCGCCGCTTGATGATGAGCCATCAACGCTTGATTCGGATTCGCCAGCAATCCATGCTGCTCCGCGGTACAGAGCAGATTGGCCTGCATGTCAACGTGCGCAACTTCTGGAACCGCATCCAAGGAAAAGTGCATCCCACCTTTCGGCTCAACTACGACCGTAGCCGTGTCAGCATGAGCTGATCTGCCCGTAACTGTTGATGCTCTGGCATGAGCTCAGCGAGAAGGGATCCCGGCTGGGGATCCCCTTTTGGTTTCTGGGTTGAGCTTCCTCAGGTCGATGGACGGCACAGGACGCTTCAACGCTGGCACGAGGTGCTGTTGACCAAAAGTAGCTAAGTTGCCCAAGGGATCCACAATTGAGGGGTGCTATTTCCTCGGAAAAAAACGGGATCCCATCAGGGATCCCGCTGCAGAATCGGCCACACCGCTTAGGCGTCGAAGTAAAGGGCGAACTCGTAGGGGTGAGGCCGCAGATTGATGGGGTTGATCTCGTTGTCGATCTTGTACTCGATATAGGTCTGGATCAGATCTTCGGTGAAGACGCCTCCCTCCAGCAAGAAGGCATGATCCTTCTGCAAGCTTTCCAGGGCATCCAGCAGGGATCCAGGCGTGGAAGGGATCTTGGCCAGCTCTTCCGGCTCCAGATCGTAGATATCTTTGTCCAAGGGCTCGCCGGGATGGATCTTATTCTTGATCCCGTCCAGACCTGCCATCAACATGGCCGAGAAGGCGATGTAGGGATTGCAGGTGGCATCCGGGCAGCGGAACTCCAGACGCTTGGCTTTGGGATTGTTGCCGGTCACCGGAATGCGAATGGCAGCGGAACGGTTGCCCTGGGAGTAAGCCAGGTTCACCGGCGCCTCGAAGCCGGGCACCAAGCGCTTGTAGGAGTTGGTGGTGGGGTTGGTGAAGGCCAGGATTGCCGGGGCATGCTTGAGCAGGCCACCGATGTAGTAGAGAGCTGTCTCGCTCAGGTTGGCATAGGTGCCTTCGCTGTAGAACAGGGGCTGGCCATCCTTCCAGAGGGACTGGTGGGTGTGCATGCCAGTGCCGTTGTCGTTAAATAGGGGCTTGGGCATGAAGGTGACGGTTTTGCCGTGCTTGCGGGCCACGTTCCGGAGCACGTATTTGTAAACCATCATGTAGTCGGCAGCCGTGATCAGATCGGCAAAGCGATAGCCCAACTCCCCTTGCCCGCCGGTAGCCACCTCGTGGTGATGCTTCTCGATGGGCACCCCCAACTTGCCCATGGTCAGCAGCATCTCGGTGCGGATGTTTTGATGGGCATCGGTGGGCGGGGCCGGGAAATAGCCCTCTTTGTAGCGAGGCTTGTAGCCCAGGTTGCCACCTTTCTCCTCGCGGCCCGAGTTCCAGCGACCTTCGATGGAATCCACGAAGTAGTAGGCCGAGTTTTGGGTTTGGTCGAAACGAACATCCTCAAAGATGAAAAACTCTGCCTCCGGCCCGAAGTAGGCAGTATCGGCAATGCCCGTCGATTGCAGATAGGCAACGGCACGGGCGGCAAGGCTGCGGGGACAACGGCTATAAGGCTGGCCGGTGCGCGGCTCAACAATGCTGCAAGTTATGCTGAGGGTGGGCACCTCCAGAAAGGGATCGATCCAAGCCGTCTTGGGATCCGGCACCATGTACATGTCCGACTCGTTGATCGCTTTCCAGCCCCGGATACTGGATCCGTCAAAGGGAAGCCCCTCGGTGAAGGTTTCTTCCTTGATCATCGAGGTGTGGAAGGAAACATGCTGCCAGGTGCCAAAGATATCCACAAACTTGAGATCCACTATCTGGACGTTGTTGTCCTGGATCATCTGAAGCACTTCTTGGGGCGTGGATGCCATTACTCTCTCCTGATTGGGTTGCGGTTAAGACTGGGGGAACTGTGGCTGAAACAAATGGGATCCCAGCAGGTGATCCCCACGCTTCGACCCAGACAGGCCAAAAACGCTCACTCATCCTAGAAAGGCCAACACGGGCATTTTGTAGTTTCTGATACAAAATTGCTTTGAGCCTGGCCTTCTGACCCACTTGCTGGCTATCTCGGACACCGCTTTTTCGCTCATCGGAGTCGCTCCCCTTTCCCTGTTGGTTTTGGTCAATCCAGATGGGGTGTTGGGGATCCAGAACTTGAGCAATGGCCGCCACCCTGCCAACCTCTGGGCAGAAATAACCGGATGGGGCGGGCAAAACCCTGCCCCGGTTGCCTGAGGCGAGCGAAAATTAGGATCAGCAGGCCCCCAGCTCGCCCGGTTTGCCAAAGGGTGTTAAGCTAAAGCGTAGTCGTTATGAGTTTGACTTTTAGTCCTGTTGCAGAAGGAGAGACATCGGATGACAGAGCAAAGTCGGGTTGAGAATGTGGTGATTATCGGCTCCGGCCCTGCTGGGTTTACAGCAGCCATTTACGCTGGGCGTGCCAACCTGAAGCCGGTTGTGTTTGAGGGGTTCCAGGCGGGCGGGATCCCGGGCGGGCAACTGATGACCACCACCGAGGTGGAAAACTTTCCGGGCTTTCCCGAGGGCATCACCGGCCCCCAACTGATGAAGAACATGCGGGCTCAAGCGCAGCGGTGGGGGGCAGAACTTTACACCGAAGATGTCACCTTTGTGGATTTAAGCCAGCGGCCCTTTGTCGTCCGTTCTGACGAGCGGGAATTGCGCACCCACAGCCTGATCATCGCCACCGGGGCCACAGCCAAGCGCCTACACCTGCCGGGGGAGGAGACCTACTGGAACCGGGGCATGTCAGCTTGTGCTGTCTGCGATGGGGCTATGCCCATGTTCAGAGGGGTGGAATTGGTGGTGATCGGCGGCGGCGATACTGCCTGTGAGGAGGCCACCTACCTGACCAAGTTTGGATCCCACGTGCACATGCTGGTGCGCAGCGACAAAATGCGGGCCAGCAAGGCCATGCAGGATCGTGTTCTCAACAACCCCAAGATCACTGTGCACTGGAACACCGAGGCGGTGGAAGTGATGGGCGACGGCCTGCGCCTGACCGGGGTGAAAGTGCGGAACAACCAAACCGGCGAAATACGCGAGATGTCAGTGGGTGGCCTATTTTATGCCATTGGCCACAAGCCCAACACCGACTTGTTCAAAGGACAACTGGAACTGGATGAAGTCGGCTACATCGTCACCCGCCCGGGATCCGTGGCCACCAGTGTGGAGGGGGTGTTTGCCGCCGGCGACGTGCAGGATCACGAGTTTCGTCAGGCGATTACCGCTGCCGGCACTGGCTGTATGGCGGCCATGTTGGCAGAGCGCTGGCTCTCGGAACACGGCTTGGCCCAGGAGTATCACGTCCTTCCCCAAAGCCATCCTGAACCCAGCCCTGCTGCGACTTCTGCGGCAGAGTCTGCTGGGGATCCTGCTGTTGAGGAGGCCAGCTTTGAGGAGAATGGACAGGATGACTTAGACTTCAGCAAGACTTGCCATGAGGGGAGCTATGCCCTGCGGCGACTCTACCACGAAAGCGATCGCCTGCTCATGGTCAAGTACACCGCCCCCACCTGTGCCCCTTGTCATGCCCTCAAGCCGATCTTGAACAAGATCATCGATGAGTTCTCGGACAAGCTGCACGTGGTGGAGATCGACATCGAGAAAGATCCGGAGATTGCAGAAGCAGGGGGGGTGACGGGCACCCCAACGGTGCAGTTTTTCAAAGACAAGGCCCTGGTGGCCCAGTTGGTCGGCGTTAAGCCCAAATCCCAATATCGAGAGGTGATCCAGGCAAATTTGTGTTAGGACATTTTCCCCGTCCTCTTCAACCCCTGGCTTTAAGGGGTGGTCGTGGGTTATGCCTTGGTTTGAGCTATTCCCTCGCCGCCGATCCCTTTCCCAGAACGAGAGGAGGGCTAGGGATAATCCAACGAAGCAGTTTCATTTGGATTGGAAATAACTGGGGTCTGGATGGTCTGCAAAGGCGCCGTGATAGGCGGCCTGCATTGCCGCCAAAGACACCACCAGTAAGGGATCCTCTTCTGCCGTCCTTAAGAGCAGGGGATCCGCAGGGGATCCCACCTCTCCCAAAAGCTGCCACTGGCCGGCAAGCTGCGCTTCTAAGTAGGCTTCCCAAGCAAAGCGCTGGGCCGGATCCACAGAAACCAGGATGCGGCTGGATCCCTCGCCAAACAGGGCCTGATCCCAGCGCAAGGATCCAGGAGCCAGGGAGAGGGTTGCGCCGCGGCCTCCGCTCAAGCAGGCTTCTGCCAAAGCCACAGCCAATCCCCCCTCGCTGCAGTCGTGGGCAGAGCGCACCCAGCCCTGGCGGATTCCATGGCGACAGGCAGCTTGCACCCGCTTTTCCAATTCCAGATCCACTGGCGCGGGCCGGCCCGTAACTTGCTGGTGGATGACCGCCAAATACTCGCTGCCCCCCAAGCTGGTGAGGGCCTGGGATCCCAGGAGGTAAATGAGATCCCCTGCTTGCTGCCACCCCTGGCCACAGATGCATTTCAAGTCGGGAATGAGACCCACCATGCCAATGACAGGGGTAGGGTAGATAGCCTGCGATCCCTGGGGGGTGAGGGTCTCGTTGTAGAGAGAAACGTTTCCCCCCGTTACCGGCGTACCGAGGGCACGGCAGGCATCTCCAATCCCCCGACAGGCCAGGGCCAGCTGCCAGTACACCACCGGGTTTTCGGGATTGCCAAAGTTAAGGTTATCGGTAACAGCTAGGGGATCGGCCCCCACACAGGTGAGGTTGCGGGCAGCTTCCGCCACGGCTGCCTTGGCCCCCTCGTAGGGATCCAAATACACCCAGCGGCCATTGCCATCCAGGGTGGCAGCGATGGCCTTGCGGGAAGCTCGCAGGGGCGGCACCTCGCCCACGCCAAACTTTTGGGAACGGATGCGGATAACCGCCGCATCTCCCTGGCCCGGCCAAAGGACGGTGTTGTTTTGCACCTGGTGGTCGTATTGGCGATAGATCCAGGCTTTGCTGGCCAGGGTGGGGCTGGCCAAAAGCTGCAGCAGCACCTCTTTCCATGCCAGCGTTGCCTGAGTGAGGTGGATCCCCTGGCAATCACAAGGGGGTAGAGTGGCGGGATCCCATTGCCACGCTGCCTGCACGTAGGCTGGCGGCTCTGGCAACACCGGACGGACATAGACGGGGGTGTCTTCGGCCAAAGCCCGCGCCGGCACCTGCACCACGCAGGATCCCTGGTGCCAGATCTCCACCAGCGGCTCGGCAATGACTTCCCCGGCCACACTAGCTTGCAAACCCCAGCGGTGGAAGATCTCCATCACCTCCGCCTCGCGGCCTTTTTGCACCACCAGCAGCATCCGCTCCTGGGATTCCGAGAGCAGGTATTCCCAGGCAGCCATGCCGCTTTCCCGCGCCGGCACTCGGTCGAGGTCAAAGCGGATCCCCACCCCTCCCTTGGCGGCCATCTCCGCGGTGGAGCAGGTGATCCCGGCTGCCCCCATATCCTGGGCAGCCACCACAGCTCCTGTGGCAAAGGCCTCCAGACAGGCCTCGATGAGGCACTTGCCCAGGAAGGGATCCCCCACCTGCACTGCCGGCCGATCCTGCTGCGCATCCTCCTTGAGCTCGGCGCTGGCAAAGCTGGCGCCGCGGATGCCATCCCGCCCGGTGGTGGCGCCCACGTACAAGACCGGGTTCCCCACCCCCCGCGCTGCCGATTTCACCACTGCCGGCGTCTCCAGCAGCCCCAGAGCCATGACGTTGACCAAGGGATTGCCGCTGTAGCAGGGATCCACCGCCACTTCTCCCCCCACTGTGGGTACCCCGACACAGTTGCCGTAGTGGGCGATCCCTTCCACCACCCTGGCCATGAGGCGGCGGTTGCGGGGATCGGTCAGCGGCCCAAAGCGCAGCGAGTTAAGCAGGGCAATGGGACGGGCGCCCAGGGTAAAGATATCCCGCAGGATCCCTCCCACGCCGGTAGCTGCCCCCTGGAAGGGCTCCACTGCCGAAGGATGGTTGTGGGACTCGATCTTAAACGCCAGCCAATCCCCCTCCCCCAGATCCACTACGCCGGCATTTTCCCCCGGCCCCACCACTACCCGCTCTCCGGTGGTGGGAAAGTTTTTCAGCAGAGGGCGGGAGTTTTTGTAGCAGCAGTGCTCTGACCACATCACCCCAAACATGGCCAGCTCGTTGGGGTTGGGATCCCGGCCCAGCTGCTGCTGGATCTGTTGATATTCCGCCGGGGAAAGGCCGTGGGCTTTTAAGTCTTCGAGAGTATAGGGCATAGTGCTGATACATTTACGCTGAACACTGCTGAACATCACTGTTCAACTATGCAGCGATAGCATTCTGTTTGTTTCCAAACAGAATGGCGGTACCCCGCAAAGCTTTGAGTAGAATACCCAAAGCGCAGTTTCCGTGTCGTCTTACTACCAATTTTCTGCTTTGCTTTGGCTACCATGTTGGCAGACTCGAAAGTAAACAGAAAGATCAACTGGTAGTAATCCGTACTGAACATATTATACATTATTTTCAGTATAGTTGAGCTTATTATTGACTAGAGTCATGCTCCAATTGCCCCTAGCTTAGGTCAACAACCCAGGGCCCAAGAGACGGGCCTGACGCTCTTCCAGTATGCGGCTTAAGGGGGGCCAGCGCTTCAGGTCGGGGTCTTGGACAATAAGCTGCTCTGCCGCCTGGCGGGCCAGCTGCAGCACCTCTTGATCCTCCATGAGACTGGCCAGGGCAAAATCCGGCAGCCCCGACTGGCGGGTGCCCATCACCTCCCCTGGGCCGCGGAAGCGCAGATCCATCTCGGCAATGAAAAACCCGTCGTGGGACTGCTCCAGCACCTTCAGCCGCCGCAGGGCCTCCTCGCTTTTGGATCCTGTCATCAGGATGCAGTAGGCTTGGTCAGATCCCCGTCCTACCCGCCCCCGCAGTTGGTGCAGTTGGGAGAGCCCAAAGCGCTCCGCATGCTCCACCAGCATCACCGAGGCATTGGGCACATCTACCCCCACCTCCACCACCGTGGTAGAGACCAGAATATCCAGCTCCCGCCGGCGAAAGGCCGCAATGACAGCTTCCTTCTCGCTACTGGTCAAGCGCCCGTGCAGCAGGCCCACCCGAAATTGGGGGAAGACCTTTTCCTGCAGACGCTGGTGTTCCTCGATGGCGGATTTGAGATCCAGCTTCTCCGACTCCTCAATGAGAGGCAGCACCACGTAAGCCTGCCGCCCTTGGGCAATTTCCCGCTCGATAAGCCGCATCACCTGCAGGCGATCCCCTGGCCGGGCTACCAGGGTGTGCACGGGCTTGCGCCCCGGCGGCAGCTCGTCAATTTGGGTAACATCCAGATCCCCATGCAGGGCCAGGGTGAGGGTGCGGGGGATGGGGGTGGCGGTCATGGTGAGCACATCGGGGTGATCCCCTTTCTGTTGCAGGGCGGCCCGCTGCTCCACGCCAAAGCGGTGCTGCTCGTCGATGACCACCAAGCCCAGGTTGCGAAACTGCACTGCCGGCTGGATGAGAGCATGGGTGCCCACCACCAAGGGCAATTCCCCAGTCTGCAACTGCCGCAGGATCTCCCGGCGTTTGGCGGGAGGGGTGGAGCCGGTCAACAGTTCGACGGGCACCTGTAGCTGGCTGAGCCATTCCACCAACTTGCGGTAGTGTTGCTCGGCCAAGACCTCGGTGGGAGCCATGAGGGCCGTTTGCCAGCCGGATTGAATGGCTGCCAGCAAAGCCGCCACCGCCACCACGGTTTTGCCGGATCCCACATCTCCCTGCAAGAGGCGGTTCATGGGCAAGGGATCCCGCAGATCCGCTAGGATCTCGTCGATGGCCCGCTGCTGGGCAGCCGTGAGCTGAAAGGGCAGGATTTGATAGAAGCGATCCAATAGCTCCCCTCTAGCCGGCTGGTAACGGGGCACGGCCTGGGCTTGGGTGCGGTAGCGCTGCCGCCGCTGCAAGAGGCCCAATTGCAGGTAGAAGAACTCGTCAAACACCAACCTTCGCCGCGCTTGGGCCAGACATTCTGCCGTCTCGGGAAAATGAATCTGCTGCAGCGCCGTGGGCAGATCCAACAGGTGAAACTGCTGTTTTAAGTCGGGGGGCAAGGGATCCTCCACCAACGCCGCCGCCGGCAGGGCCAGTTGCACCGCCTTGCGCACCAGATCGGCGGGGATCCCTTCTGAGAGAGGGTAGACGGGCAGGATCTTGCCAACCCCAGAACTGTCCTGCAGGCTGCCCTCGCTGGCCAGTACTTCAATTTGGGGGTTGTCCAACGTCAGGCCCAGCCTACCCTTTTTCACCAAGCCACTGGCAGCCACCACCGCTCCCTTGGGGTATTGCCGCTCCAGAGAAGCTTGCCAACTGCGCTGGGCAAACTGCCGCCCGCTGTAGAAGCGGCTGAGGGTGAGGGTGCCGCTCTTGTCGGCGATTTTCAAGTTAAAGATGGTCAGGGTGGGGTTTTTGGGGCTGGTGAAGCAGGTGCAGCTTTTAACCGTCCCCACCAGAGTCACGGTTTCTCCCACCTTGGCCTGGCGGATGAGCACCTGCTGGGAGTAGTCCAGGTGATCCCGGGGAAAGTAGTACAGGGCATCCCGCACGGTGTGCAGGCCCAGTTGTGCCAGCTTTTCCGCCGACTTGGGGCCAATGCCTTTGAGAAATTGCAGCGGCTGCTCCAGGCTAAGGCTGGCGGGGAGAGGCGGGGAAATGGGGCTCTGGGAACCCCACCGCTGTTGCGACGAGGCCGCCAGCGGGCTAGGTGGGTGGGAACGAGGGCTCCGCCCCGTTGGTGCGAACGGTTGGGGCTGCTCTTGCTGACGTCGGACTCGCTCCAGCCAGCGGCGAGTTTCGGCCACCAGGTGCTGGCGTTCGGGCAGCTCCAGCTCGGAATACAGGGTATAGCGGGATCCCAGTTCTCGCCACCGCCGCCGGTCATCTCCATTCAGCACCCAGTCGGAGGGGGGATCCTGTCCGAACACGCTCCCCAAAAATTGGGAGAAGGTCTGCTCTCGCCCCCGCAGGTCGGTAAACCCCACCTCTGCTTCTAGGGAAAGGGCGCGCTGAAGCCGCTGTAGATCCACCTGGCTCAAGTTGCTTGGCTGCCGGGAGTGCTCCTTATCAATCCAACTTTAGCCAACAACGGCAGGACAACCGAAGGAGTGCAGCAGCGCAAGCCACACTTTCCATTCCTTGATAAAGAAAAAAGCCTGCCTTATTACTCCGCAACACTGTCGTGACGGGGCAGGCCGAAGGG
Source organism: Thermostichus sp. MS-CIW-38 (assembly GCF_054058415.1). NCBI lineage: Bacteria > Bacillati > Cyanobacteriota > Cyanophyceae > Thermostichales > Thermostichaceae > Thermostichus > Thermostichus sp. MS-CIW-38. Next base: position 40,760 of record NZ_JBSSAH010000016.1, read on the forward strand.
ATCCAGAGGCACTTTTTGGGAGATGCAGGAGCTTTAGCTGCGGGCCAGGGCGGATCCCAAAAGCAGAGCCATCACTGCCGGCACCAAGGCAATCGCCAGGATGGTGAAAACTTGTGCGTCCGTCATAACCAACTCCCTAACAGTGGAATTGCACAAAAGTCAGCCCCCTCACTCTACCGTAGCTTGAGGGGTAGCCTTGACACCGAGAAGAAAAGCTCAACATTCTTTACAAAGCAGCCCTTGCCCATCCCGCTTGACCGTGGCTCCCAGATCCTCTGCTTGGATCGATGTTGCTCCGCAACGCTGTCGCGACTGACATTCTCCCCACCCCTAAAGCAAGGGATTCTTTCTCAGTTTTGGGGCTTTACCCCAGGCAGAAAGGCCGGGGCCTGCGCTGCTGGTTTGCGGGTCATGCTACGATGTTGCTCCGCAACGCCGTCGCGACGGCGAAGCAGTTCTTGCCCATTCCTCCTGCGAAGTTCGGTCTTGGCGTCATCATGGTAGCTGCTCCACAAAGTCTGACCACCCTACGGGATAACCTGGCCATCCTGGCGGAAACGGATCCCGTTGTTTACCGCCTGATCCAGCAAGAGCTCAACCGGCAGCGGGATCACCTGGAGATGATCGCCAGCGAGAACTTCACTTCTCCTGCTGTCTTGGCCGCCCAGGGCTCGGTGCTCACCAACAAGTATGCAGAAGGGCTGCCGGGCAAACGCTACTACGGCGGCTGTGAGTTTATTGACGAGATTGAACAGCTGGCCATTGACCGGGCTAAGCAATTGTTCGGGGCAGCCCACGCCAATGTGCAGCCCCACTCGGGGGCGCAGGCCAATTTCGCTGTTTTCCTGGCCCTGCTGCAGCCAGGAGACACAATTATGGGCATGGATCTGGCCCACGGCGGCCACCTTACCCACGGCTCCCCGGTAAACGTCTCCGGCAAGTGGTTCCGCGTGGTGCACTACGGGGTGCATCCGCAGACGGAGCGGATTGATTTTGACCAAGTGCGGGATCTGGCCCTGCAGCACCGGCCCAAGCTGATCATCTGCGGCTACTCTGCCTATCCGCGGACAATTGACTTTGCCGCTTTCCGCGCCATTGCCGACGAGGTGGGGGCCTATCTTCTGGCCGACATTGCCCACATTGCCGGCTTGGTGGCCACTGGACATCACCCCAACCCCGTGCCCCTCTGCGATGTGGTGACCACCACTACCCACAAGACGCTGCGAGGGCCGCGCGGGGGACTCATTCTCACCCGCGACCCAGAATTGGGCAAAAAGCTGGATAAGGCAGTGTTCCCCGGCAGCCAGGGGGGGCCGCTGGAGCATGTTATTGCTGGCAAGGCGGTGGCCTTTGGAGAAGCCCTGCAGCCCAGCTTTGCCCAGTACTCGGCCCAAGTTATCGCCAATGCCCAAGCCCTGGCGGGATCCCTGCAACGGCGGGGCATTCGGCTGGTTTCCGGGGGCACCGACAATCACCTGATGTTGCTGGATCTGCGCTCGGTTTCGGCGGTGCTGGAAAAAACTGGGGCGGCGGATCCGGTAATGACGGGCAAACGGGCGGATCGGCTGATGGGGGAGATCCACATCACCGCCAATAAGAACACCATTCCCTTCGACCCACAGCCGCCCTTTGTAGCTAGCGGCCTGCGTCTGGGATCCCCAGCCTTGACCACCCGCGGCTTGGGGCCAGTAGAATTTGAGGAAATTGGGGAGATCATCGCCGATTGTCTGTTTCAGCCTGAGGAGCCTGCTGTATTGGAAGAGTGTCGCCAGCGGGTGGCTCAGCTCTGTCGCCGTTTCCCCCTCTACCCCCACTTGGGATAACCGCAATCCTCGCCACGGCTTGCTATGCCCTACTTGGTTGCCTTTCTGGCTGCTGCCTGTGTGGTTCTGTGGGCAACCCCGGTGGTGAAGGCGGTCGGGATCCGCAGTGGCCAGTTGGACTTTCCCGACGAGCGCAAGATCCACCGGCAGCCGATGGTACGCCTGGGGGGGGTTTCCATCTTTTTTGGGAACTTGGTGGCCCTGCTGTTGCTCTGGGGAGCCGGAGCTTTTGGGGGCTTGCGCACCGAGCAGGAGTACGAGATTTGGGGGGTGACGATCGGTGGGGTTTTGTTTTTTTTGATTGGCCTGGCGGACGACCTGTTTCACCTGTCGCCTTTTTCCCGCTTGTTGATGCAATTCGGCGTGGCTGCTGCCGCTTGGGGAGTAGGGGTGCGCATTGAGTTCGTCAACCTGCCCGGGAGAGGGATCTGGCCCTTTCCGGTGTGGTTGAGCCTGCTGATTACCTTGCTCTGGCTGGTGGGGATGGCCAACGCCATCAACTTCATGGACGGGCTGGATGGGCTGGCGGCAGGGGTGTCGGGAATTGCGGCAGTGGTGATGCTGATCGTAACCCTGCTGCTGGATCGACCGGCGGCGGCCATGCTGGCGGCGGCTTTGGCGGGAGCTTGCCTAGGCTTTTTGCGCTACAACTTCAACCCAGCGCAGATCTTCATGGGGGATGGAGGGGCCTATTTTTTGGGCTTTACCCTGGCTGGGATTGGGGTGATCGGGGTGGCCAAGGGGGTGACCACGCTGGCAGTAGCCCTGCCTTTCTTTATCCTGGCGGTGCCGATCCTGGATATGTCCACCGTGATCCTCAAACGGCTGGCCAGGGGGAAGTCGCCTTTCCATCCCGACAAAGGCCACCTGCACCACCGTCTGCTCAAAGCTGGCCTATCCCATCGGCATTCAGTGCTGCTCATCTACGCCATGACCCTCTGGGGGGGATCCCTGGCCTTGGCCTTGGCGGGCTTGCCGGCAGGAGGCACCTACCTGGGCGGGGCCTCGCTGGTGCTGGGGGGGGTGGCCTGGGGGGCTTGGCAACGGCATCGCCAACGGCGACGAGCTTTGCCCTCGGAGGACAGGCCCGAACAGGAATATGTTGCTCCGCAATGCTGTTGCGACCAGGAATGTAAAGAAGATTGAGCTGGGCTTGTTCTCCATCGCTCGCCTGCCTAGACTGGAGGCGCTCTATATTTGTTGTTTTTTGTTTTGTTGTTTTTTGTTTAGCTCTGTGTTGCCTCATGCGCCCCACACCTGAGTTGGCAGCTCTCCTGCGCCGCACCGCGGATCGTATCCAATCCCAACACTGGGGCTTCTGGGACTGGGAGTACTGCTGGCGGGACAGCACCCGCTGCAATTGCGGCCTGTTGGTGCGAGAAGCCCTGGGCTGGGATCGGCAGCAACTCAGCCTGCGCATCCACCGCGGCACCTGGCGCTCCATCGCCCAAACCGCCTACCGAACTGTTGCCCTGGCCTTGAGGGATCCCTGGCAACCGGAAGGGCGCTGCGAGTCCACCGGCCTGCGGCTGGGGTATGTGTTCGAGAAAATGGCAGAGCTGGGGTTCGACCAACCGGAAGACTTTGCCGCCCTGGAGGAGCTGAGCGATCCCGTAATTCTGGCCCGCCTGGCGGAAAAAGGTGTGGAGCCAGCACAGCGCGACCAGGCGATCCATGTGGCGCTTTACATGCGGGAACTGGCGGACTGGATTGACGAACAACTGCAGGCGCAGGCTCAGATCAGCCGCTTGAGCCAACCTTTGCCCAAAACACCAGGGATCCTCGTCCAACAGTCGGTGCACCTTACTTGAGGAACTCAGTTGCCTTCCTCTACCATCACCACATGGGCAGGGATCCCAGGGGGAAGAGCCTTGCAGCCGGACAAAAAGGCCAGCTCGATTAAGAAGGCAAATCCCCCCACCTCAGCGCCGCTCTGGGCCACCAATTGGGCGGTGGCAGCGGCTGTACCCCCGGTGGCAATGACATCATCCACGATCAACACCCGCTCTCCAGGCCGCAGGGCGTGGGCGTGCAGTTGGAGCTGGTCTTGGCCGTATTCCAGGCTGTAAGTCTGGCTGAGCACCGGCGGCGGCAGTTTGCCTGGCTTGCGAACCGGGACAAAGCCCAAGCCCAGGTGTTGTGCCAAAGCAGCCCCTAAAATGAACCCCCGCGACTCGATGCCGACCACATAATCTAGGGATCCCATGCCGGTGGTGCCGGCGGCCAACTGTTCAATAGCCGCCCGGAAGCCTGCCGGATCCTGCAGCAGGGGGGTCATATCCCGAAAGAGGATGCCGGGTCTGGGAAAATCGGGCACCAAGCGAATGAGGGCTCGCAGATCCATCCTGTTTTCCTCGCTGGCCAGTGGCTTGCTGTTCGCGCTATTCGGACGGAGTCCTCAAAGGACGCTCCAAGCAACCCATCATACTCGGTTAGCTTGTGGGCAGATGGGATCCCTTTTGGTCAGTCGAGCAACGGGGAAGATTTTCTATAATTGGCAAGGCTAGGGGCCGCGGCTCACCTGGTCACCCATCTGTGAACTCGGAGACTTCTCATGCGTTATTACATGGCCATCGACTCCAATCCCCTAGCCAGTTTGCCGCTGGCTCTGTTTGGGGTGAGCAGCGAGGCGGCCTATGTCGATCTGCTGCAAGACAAGCTCATTGTGCGGGCGGGCAGCCTGTTCAACGAGACGTTCTCCCTGAGCGAGTTGGGACAAGGGGAGCGCTTCCCCTGGCCTTGGTACTACGGACTGGGCGTGCGCACCGATTTTCAGGGGATCGTTGGCCCGGTCACCAGCACCCAAGGGGTGATCGCCATTCCACTGGTGCAGGAAAAGCCTCTTTTTATTCCGTTGCTGGGGCCGGTGGGGCTGCAAGTGCCCTGCAAAAAGCTGGTCTTCAGCCTCAAAGATCCAGACACCTTCCTGGCCAACTTCAATCAGGGTCGCCCAGAGGTGAACGCCGGCCCGAAGAGTGTGGTGATTGAGTAGATGGGGATCCCTGTGAAACCTGAGAGACGGCGGCCTGTCAAGAGCCTACAGAGATCCCCCAGGGGTTGGGGTGACAGGCCCAGAAGCAACGCGGCTTATGCGACGCAAGCCCGGCAAGCCGGCATCCACCACCACCACACTGCCATCCGCTAAGACTACCAAGCCGGCAGGTTGATCGAACCGGGCCACCGAGGTGGGGCCATCCTGCCAGCCGGGCTGATTCTGTCCGGCCAAGGTGGAAACTTGTCCCCCAGGCTGAAGACGACGAATGCGATGGTTATCTCGGTCGGCCACCCAGAGGTTGCCTGCCGCATCGAAGGCCAGCCCCCCCAGGGTTTGAAAACGGGCCTCTGCCAGGGGGCCATCCCGATAGCCTGGCTCTGCCCCGGAGAGGGTGGTCACTCGTCCGCCAGCAGAGAGCCGGCGCAGGCGATGTCCATCGGCAATCCAGAGGTTCCCCTCCTTATCCACCGCCAGAGCCGTGGGCTGCAGGAGCTGGGCCTGTTCTGCTGGGCCATCGACGGATCCCGGCTGGCCCGTGCCGGCAACGGTGGTCACCTCACCGGCAGGGGTGATGCGGCGGATGCGGCGATTGGCGCGGTCGGCAACGTAGAGGCTGCCATCTGAACCCAAAGCCAGCCCAGATGGCTCCCGGAACTGAGCTCGGTCAAGCCCCCCATCTCGGTATCCCGCTATACAAGTGCCGGCAAAGGTGCTCACCTGTCGTTGCAGGTTGATATAGCGCAGGCAATGGTTGCCGCTGTCGGCTACCCACAATCCCCCCTTGGGATCCCAGAGCAGCCCCTGTGGGGAGTCAAACTGAGCTTGATTGGCTGCTCCGTCGCGGCGGCCTGCTTGGCCTGTGCCGGCCCAAACTTCCAATTCCCCCTCTGGAGACAGCCGGAAGATGCGGTGCTGGGCTCTATCGGCTAAATAGAAGGCTCCTTCAGGATCCACAGCAATGCCGCTGATTTGCTGCAGGTAGATCCTGGACTCGGTGCCGGTGTTATCAGGGGCGTTGCCGACAGGATCTGCCGCGGGCGAGGTGCGGCCATCCAGCAAAGTTTCCACCACCCAGGCCGATGCTGCCGGAGCAGTGGGGGTGGGAGAGGGGCTGGGGGAAGGAGTAGCGGCAGGCCAATCGTAGACCAGAGTGCCCAACCCTTGCCCGGAAGCATCCGCAACAGCAACCCAAACTGAGCCGGAAAGAGAAGAAGGCGGCATCACCACCAAACGGTCACCGCTGCGGGAGCGAATTTCCCCCCTCAGGATGCGCTCGGGATTGGCTGCTGCAGCAAAGAGAACTGTTTCCACCCGCTCCAAATTTTCCCCTGAGAGCAGCAACGGCTGGCCAAGGGTGGGCGCTGCCGAGCTGGTGTGCAGCAGCGGTACCCCCACCTCAGAGAGCACCAACATAGAAAGGCGGCGCTGGCGCTCTGTGTCTTGGGGAGGACGATTGACACTGCCAGAACTCCCAGAGCGGGCAGAAAGGGTCAGGGATCCCTTCCCCTGCGCCAGAGTGGTGGATCCCCGATAGGCAATGGCGCTGAGCTCCGCTTCTCCGGCGGGAGGATTGGTGAAGGTGAAAGTGGCCGGTTGCCCTGGGCGCAGAGGGGCAGTGGCGGTTTGGCGATAAGTGCCCAGGGTAATGCTCAGGTCGATGCCTTCCACCCCCGGCCAGGTGGGAGTGCGAGCCAGCCAGCGATCCACCTCTGAGGCCGGTAGCTGGGCCACCAGATCGGATCCCTGTTCCTGAAGCAGCAGAACAATGCGGTTGCTGGGCACCGACAAGCCGGACTGGCGGGCTTGCTCGAAAGTCAGAGAAAGCGGGGAGGGAGGGAGAGGAGTTGGAGTTAAAACCGGCTGTAGGGCCGCAGGGGGAACAACGCTGGGAGACAGACTAGAAGAAGAAAGCTCGCCACAGCCCGAGAGAGCCAGCACCAAGGCACTCAGCGCAGGCCAAGGTAGCGGTGTCAGGGAAGCCCGTCGTGGCATGATGCAGCTCATCCCCTCCCACAAACTGGGAAATGGCGGAAACCCAAACCCCCACGCTTACCTTCATCAGCGTACAAACCGGCGAGAATTGCCCAGCACCCTCTCTGCCGCAGGAGCCACCTCGACCAATGCCTTGGCCCCTGAACCGCATTCCTATTCATGACCAACCATCCTCACCCGCAGGTGAGTCGCACTCCTCACTCCATCTATCCTTACTCAAATCCCCACCGAAAGACCAGATAGCAGTTTCAGCGGCCAGGAAATCATCCAGGCCATAGCGGTAGCGCTGTAAGTCGATGCTGCCCGCGTTCGCCCGGTTCGGCTATAGAGTGGGGACAGGCCACTCTCGCGGATGAATCAAGTAGACGGTACCCCCGGAGTGCTCCAGCCACAACGACTCTAGCTGTTCGCGGCGGTAAGTACGGCGAACCTCTTCGTTGGTTTTGGCTGCCGGATCGTGGAGGATGGGATCCCCGTGGCTAAACTGCTCCGCACCGCTGCCGCGAGCAAACCCCACCAGCACCGCCAGATGGCCGTTGCTTCTGGGAATTGGCGCCCCTTCCAGTTCTCCCTCACCCCAAGCATAGCTGAGGATCACCGGAACCCCTGCCGCGATCCAGGCTTCTGCTTGAGCCAAGCTCTCCAGCCGCGCCACCACGCCGGACAAACCCTGCTCGGCAGCATGGGCGACGTTGAAAGCCCAGTTGCCATGGCCCTGGTAAACCCGGTCATACACACCGGCCACTGCTGCGCGCACCAACACCTCACAGGGGCGGGGATCCCGCTTCCAGTAGGCCATCACCATCGCCAAAGAGGTGGGGCTACACCAGACCTCTCCCCCATCGGGGTACACCATCTGGGAGCACCAAGGCAGATCCAAGATTTTGCCCCAGCGGCTGGGATCCCCAGGGGATAGGCGGCTGGGCCTGACCGGCTCGTTGGAAATGGCAACTGCCACCTGATCCACAACGGCAGAACGGCCTGGCTCTTGCGTGAACAGGCGCACCCTGACCTGGAAGGCTTCTGCTCCGTTGAGGGTATCCTTGAGCACCAGCAAGTCCGTGTACAGGTTGCCATCCTCATCCCCTTGTCCTTGCACTGAGTGGCTGGCCAGAGTCAAGGGATCCGCAGCCCATACCCCGCCGTGATACCACTTTGTCCAGCGGTCTGAAAGCTTGGCCCGAATCCACAGTTCCAACCAGGTGCCGGGGGGCGTGGTGGCATTCCAGGAAGCGATTGCCCCGACCATAGGGAAGCTGGTGGGGACTGCTGGGCTGGTGGCTTCTCCCACCCAGTAGGGGCCAAGGGGATAGAAAGGGCGCCCCCGTTCGCGTAAGCGGTGCGGAGCATTATCGCGTAAGCGGGACGGAGTCCTTAGCGCCACCTCAGGCTCTTCAAGGCTGACTTCTTGCCGCAAACCCTCTGGATCCAAGACCAATTGCCCTCGGGCGTTCAGGCAGATCCCTTGGGTTGACCAGTCCTGAAACCCCTGAGCTTCTCCCGCCCGCCAGCGCTGAAACCCGGTGCGATAGGTGAAGTGGGTCTGGGATTGCATCGTCAAGAGCATGACTCTAGTCAATAATAAGCTCAACTATACTGAAAATAATGTATAATATGTTCAGTACGGATTACTACCAGTTGATCTTTCTGTTTACTTTCGAGTCTGCCAACATGGTAGCCAAAGCAAAGCAGAAAATTGGTAGTAAGACGACACGGAAACTGCGCTTTGGGTATTCTACTCAAAGCTTTGCGGGATACCGCCATTCTGGTTGGAAACAAACAGAATGCTATCGCTGCATAGTTGAACAGTGATGTTCAGCAGTGTTCAGCGTAAATGTATCAGTCCTGGAAAAGTTGGAACAGGCTGGGCCAACGTGGGCAACCCCAGCAAGAGCAGCACAACCCCGCTGACCAGCCCAGGCAGCCCCTGCCGTTCGCGTAAGCGGGACGGAGTCCTTTAGCCACTGCCTTCTGCGAGCATTGTCCGCCTGCCCCCACTAATAGCGCGACACCGCCGGATGTCCACCAATGTACCAGCGCCAGGGGATCTCGGCTCCTTGGGTGATGCCGATGCGGGTGGTTTGGACGATGGACAACTGCGTTTGCCAAGAGGGGGATCCCTCCAGCCAAATGCCTTCCTGGCCGGCTTCCGCCCGCTCTAGCCGCCAGCCGTTGTGGGATCCGTCGATGCGCAGTGCTTGACAGAGCAGGCCCGGCCCCGCCGCCGCCCGTGCTGGCTGATTCTGTTTGTTGGCCGGGATCCAGTCTGGCAGGCGATCCAACTGAGCTGCCCGAATCAGAACCGCCGCCGGGATCCCTTCTGGCTCGGTAACGATATTTAGACAGTGGTAGAGGCCGTAGATGCGATAGATGTAGAGATGCCCTGGCGGGCCAAACATGACCTGGTTGCGTTGGGTCTTGCGGCGGTAGGCATGGCAGGCCGGATCCCCAGCCGTGTAGGCCTCCGTCTCTACGATCTGGGCCCGCACCTGCAGCCCATCGGCAAATTGCCGCACCAGAACCATGCCCAGCAAGGCAGGTGCCACCAGCGGGGCCGGCTGGCTCAACCACTCCACAGCGTCCACGGCAGGCTTGGCAGCCCTCAGCCCCCAGCAACGGCAGGGACGATGCTCACCTCATCCCCATCTTGCAGAGGGGTGTCACATCCCTTGAGGAAGCGAATGTCTTCGCTGTTCACATAAAAGTTGACGAAGCGGCGCAATTCCCCCTTCTCATCGCACAGCCGCGCCTTAATCCCCGGACAGCGTTGTTCCAAAGCATCCAACAATTCGCGGATGGTGGATCCCTCGCAATTCACCACCCCCTGATCCTGGGTGAGCGCCCGCAGCGTGTTGGGAATCAGCACCTTGACTGCCATAGCCCAATGCCTCGTCCATTAACCAACATCAAAAAACTAGGGTAGCAGCACCCCATCGATGCCGTGAATCACGCCGTTGGAAACTGGAATATCCGCCAGGTTCACGTTAGCCCCGTTGACCCGGATGCTGCCATCGGATCCCACTTGCACCTGCAGCGGCAGCCCTGCCAAGGTGGTCAGAGTGGTCGATTGGCCGGGCCGCAGGTCAAACGAGGTAATCCGCCCCGGCACCACATGATACGTGAGAATGCGGGTGAGCTGAGCCCGGTTGGCCGGCTGCAACAGCGTCTCCACCGTACTCGGCGGCAGTTGCCCAAAGGCCACATCGGAAGGGGCAAAGACCGTGAACGGCCCCGGCCCTGCCAACGCCGTATTCAGGCCCGTCGCCCGCAAAGCTGCCGCCAGCGTCGAGTAGCTGCTGGGCAAAGTTTCCAGCTCAACGGCAATGGTGTTTAGCCCTTGAGGCTGGGCCGCAGGAGCAAAGACAAGCGGGGCCACTACAGCCGCCAACGGGATCCAACGGCGAACAAGGCGTTGAACAGAAGGAAAGATAGGCATTGTGCAAAGCTCCTGAGCCAATAGGTCTACGCCAGGGATCTTAACAGTTCTTCATTAAGATTCTGTTAAGAGGCAATGGAGAGGGTCTTCCCTGCAAACCGAGTTCATACTGATGCCTCCTGCCAGTCCAGCCGCTCCAGGGTGCGGGCCCGCTCCAAAGCCTGTTCAAAGCTCTCCAGCCTGGGCGAGATCACCAGCGGATGGCCTACGTGGGCTTGAACCGCCTCCTGGGTCTTCAGACCGTTGCCAGTAATGTAGGCTACTGTAACCGCCTCCGGATCGATTTGACCGGATTCTGCCAGGTGTTTGAGCACGGCAATGGTGGTGCCGCCGGCAGTCTCGGTGAAGATGCCTTCGGTCTCGGCCAGGAGCTTAATGCCGGCGATGATCTCGGGATCCGTGGCCGTTGCGATCTGCCCACCGGTTCTGCGGGCAATGTCCAGGGCGTAGATCCCGTCGGCAGGGTTGCCGATGGCGATGGACTTGGCGATGGTATTGGGCTTAACCGGAGTGACAAAATCCCGTCCCTCGCGGAAGGCTTGGGCAATGGGCGAACATCCCTGCGCCTGGGCGCCGTGGAAGGTGACCGGCTTATCCGCCACCAGCCCCACCTTCACAAACTCCTGGAAGCCTTTGTAAACCTTGGTGTACAGGGATCCCGAGGCCAGCGGGATCACTACCTGATCCGGCAGTTGCCAGCCCAGTTGCTCCACCACCTCGTAGGCCAGGGTTTTGGAGCCTTCCGAGTAGTAGGGGCGCAGGTTGATGTTGACAAAGCCCCAGCCGTAGCGATCCGCCACCTCGGCGCAGAGGCGATTCACCTGGTCGTAGTTGCCCTCCACCGCCATGACGGTGGGGTTGTAAATCAGGGATCCCAGCACTTTGCCCGCTTCTAAGTCCGCCGGGATGAAGATGGTGCAGTCCAAGCCGGCGTGGGCGGCAATAGCAGCGGTGGAGTTGGCCAGATTGCCCGTGCTGGCGCAGGAAACGGTGGTAAAACCCAGCTCCTTGGCGCGGGTCAGCGCCACCGACACCACCCGATCCTTGAAGCTGAGGGTGGGCATGTTGACGGCATCGTTCTTGATGTAAAGATTTTTCAATCCCAGCCGCCGACCCAGCCGCTCCGCCTTAACCAGCGGGGTCATGCCGGTGCCCACATCGATGGGCTTTTCAGAAGTCACCGGCAGAAAAGGCCGATAGCGCCAGATAGACAGCGGCCCAGCTTGGATGCTCTGCCGGCTGACGCTGTGCCTCAGCCAGTCGTAGTCATAAACCACTTCCAGGGGGCCGAAACACAGCTCACAAACATGCTTGGCGACCGGCTCATACTCGGCGCCACACTCCCGACAGCGCAAACGGCTGAAGCCCACCTTGGAGCTGTGCAAGGCAGAGGCCAACGGGGAATCGGCAGGGCTGAGCGGGCGTTCGGAAAGAGTTTGGGACATGGGCAGCCTCAAGGTGAAGGAAAGGGTGGGCGCTGGATTGAACTTACCTATCGTTGGGGGGAATCTTATCACCCGCAATCTGCCGCGTCAACTAAACCCGACTAAAATAGTCTGGATTAGATCCGGTTGAGGATAATGGAATCGGTGCTTGGCTCTCTCAGGCGGGCTGTCTGGTGTTTGTATGAGCCGCAACATCCCTTGGGCGACTCTGCCCTTTCCTCTGGGATCCCCTGCTATCGGCAGCCTTGGGGGAGCTGATCCCAGCGCCCTGAGGTCTCTTCAACTCTTCAATCAGGTGACTTAGGCTGGGAACTGAGCCTCTACCCAACTTTATTTCCCAGGGCAACAGAAAACTTTCCCTACTGCTCTGCCTGCCTCAGGCCGGTCGCAAATAACCCTATCCGTTGCCGCCATCGCTAAGCTGGATAAGCGAGCTGAAATAACCTGAAAATTAAAAGACCGGGGATCCCGGCTATTCATTTTGGAATTGCCACCTTATGCTCAAAGTTGGACAGGATAGCCTTGATTTTCTCGATCACTACGATGTGGTGGTGGTCGGCGGGGGGCACTCCGGCTGCGAGGCAGCGTTGGCAGCAGCGCGGCTGGGCTGCAACACCCTCATGCTGACATTGAATCTGGACAAGATCGCCTGGCAACCCTGTAACCCCGCCGTCGGCGGCCCGGCCAAATCGCAACTGGTACACGAAATCGATGCCCTCGGCGGCGAGATGGGCAAAGTTACCGACCGCACCTATTTGCAAAAGCGGGTGCTCAACCGTTCGCGGGGGCCGGCGGTGTGGGCGCTGCGGGCGCAAACCGACAAAAGGGAATATGCGCGGGTGATGCGCTCGGTGGTGGAAAACCAGCCTAACCTGACGATTCGCGAGGGCACTGTCACCGATTTGGTGTTGGGGCGCAACGACGAGGTGGTGGGCGTGGTCACCCATTTCGGCACCATCTTCGGCTGTCGGGCGGTGATCCTGACCACCGGTACGTTTTTGGGGGGGCGCATCTGGATTGGTCGCCACTGGCAAGCTGCCGGACGGGCAGGGGAATTTGCCGTGGAAGGGCTGACCGACACCCTGCGCCAACTGGGCTTTGAAACGGGCCGGCTGAAAACCGGCACCCCTGCCCGCGTGGATCGGCGCAGCGTGGATTTTTCCGTCATGGAGCGGCAACCGGGGGATCCCGATGTGCGCTGGTTTAGCTTCGACCCCGAGGTGTGGGTGCCAAGGGAGCAGATGGATTGCTACTTGACCCGCACCACCCCAGAGACCCACCGCATCATCCGGGAAAATCTCCACGAAACCCCTGTCTATGGCGGCTGGGTGGAGGCCAAAGGGCCCCGCTACTGCCCCAGCATCGAAGACAAGATTGTCCGCTTTGCCGACAAGGAAAGCCATCAGATTTTTATTGAGCCGGAAGGGCGGGATCTGCCGGAGCTCTACATCCAGGGGTTCTCCACGGGGATGCCTGAGAAAATCCAGATCCAGATGTTGCGCTCCTTGCCTGGCCTGGAGCGGTGCGTCATGCTGCGGCCTGCCTATGCGGTGGAATACGACTATCTGCCGGCCACCCAGCTCTACCCCACTCTGATGACCAAAAAGGTGCAGGGGTTGTTTTGCGCCGGCCAGATCAACGGCACCACCGGCTACGAAGAGGCGGCAGCTCAGGGGCTCATAGCCGGGATCAACGCTGCCCGCCTGGTTCAAGGCAAGCCCCTGGTCACCCTGCCGCGGGAGTCCAGCTACATCGGCACCCTCATCGACGATCTCTGCACCAAAGAACTGCGGGAGCCCTACCGCATGCTCACCAGCCGCTCCGAATACCGCCTCATCCTGCGCTCCGACAATGCCGACCAACGGCTCACCCCCCTGGGGCGAGAATGGGGCTTGATCGATGACCGGCGCTGGGCCCTGTTCCAAGCCAAGCAAGCGCGCATTGCCGCAGAAATCGAGCGCCTGGAAACGCAGCGGGTGAAGGCCCACGACCTGGCCGGCATCCAACTAAGCCAACTGACGGGGCAGGGGATCAAGGGATCCGCCACCCTGGCCGAGATCTTGCGCCGCAACCAGATTCACTACTCCGATCTCCTGGAACTGGGGCTGGGGGATGCGGAGCTGGATCCCTTTGAGCAGGAGGCGGCAGAGATTGCCGTCAAATACAGCGGCTACATCCAGCGGCAGCAGAGCCAAATTGAGCAGGTGAGCAAGCAGTACCACCGCCCTCTGCCCCCCGATCTGGACTACCACTCCATCCCCACCCTCTCCAAAGAGTCGCGGGATAAGCTCTCGGCGGTGCGCCCGCTAACCGTGGGCCAGGCGGCCCGCATCGGCGGTGTCAACCCCGCCGACATCAACGCGCTGCTCATCTACCTTGAGGTGAGGCAACGTCAGAGGGCGGCGGATCCCGTCTGTTCTTCTCTGTGAGCTCCGCCCCCACCCAGGTAGAGGGAAGGGATCCCTTCTAGGGGCATGCGCGAGGCTACCCCCAGCTCCAGCGGCGAGACCTCCCCCCGCAGCCAGTGGCAGAGCCCAGCTGCCCCAATCATGGCGGCATTGTCGGTGCAGAGGGCTAGAGGCGGGATCACCACCCGCAACCCCTTTTGCCGGGCTGCTTCTGTGAGGCGGGCCCTCAGCTCCCGATTGGCAGCTACCCCTCCCGTCAGCAGCAGCGTCGAGAGGCCCAGCGCCTCGGCGCAGGCCACTGCCTTTTCGGTGAGCACATGGGTCAGACAGGCCTGGAAGCTGGCGGCAATATCGGCAATGGGCAACTCCTGGCCCTCTTGCCGCAACTGCTGTACTAGGCGCAACACCGCCGTTTTTAGGCCACTGAAGCTGCTGTCGTAGGGATGATCCACTTTGCCCTCTGGCAGCGGGAACCGCTCTGGATCCCCCTGCTGGGCCCAACGGTCGATCTGCGGCCCCCCCGGGTAGCCCAGCCCCAACAGCCGCGCCACCTTATCAAATGCCTCGCCGGCAGCATCGTCGCGGGTGCGGCCCACCGTCTGGTAGTCCCCGTAGTCCTTCATCCAAATCAGGCTGGTATGGCCTCCCGATACCAAAAGGCATAGGCAGGGGGGGCGCAAATCGGGCTCTGCCAAGAAGCCGCTGAAGAGATGGCCCTCCAGATGATGCACCCCGATCAGGGGCTTGTCGTAAAGCAAAGCCAGGGTCTTGGCCCCCATCAGCCCCACCAGCAGGGATCCCACCAGGCCCGGCGCACAGGTTACGGCAATGGCATCTACCTCGGCCACCTCCAATCCGGCCTGCTGCAGAGCAGCCTCTAGCACAAAGGGCAGAGTTTCCACATGCTGCCGTGAGGCCACCTCCGGCACCACCCCCCCGTAAGCAGCATGAAGGTCGATTTGGCTGGCCACCACGGAGCTGAGCTGCCGTGGGGCAAATCCCGGCCAGGCCACATCCGCCGCCACCACAGCCACAGCCGTTTCGTCACAACTGGTTTCGATGGCAAGGACGCGGGGCATGGGAGAGCAAGCTGGGCAAAAGGGATAGGAGAGCTTTGGGATACTTGAGATACTTGAATTAAGAATTGTGTGAGCTAAAACCCGGGATCCGTCGGGGCGAGGCGCTCAGGAGTATGATACTAACCGTTTAGTGCCTGTTTCTGCACTTAGCATCCCTTAGCATTTGGACAGATCTTAGACCCCTACCTCAAGGACACATCCTGCTATGCGAACCTTTTTAAGCCTTCTTTTGGCCCTTTGCATCGCGCTTGGCCTCGCCCAATCTGTGCAGGCAGAGCCCTTGATTGGTCTGAAACCTTGCAGCGAAGTTCCCGCCTTTCAGGCTCTGATGAACGAACGCCTGAGCAGCCTAGAGGAGAAGATCCTCAACGCCAGCCCTGCTATGGCTCCCGTCTACCAGCAAAAGCTGGCCCAAACCAGCAAGCGCTTTGAGCGCTACAGCAAGCTGCTCTGCGGCGAAGAGGGCCTGCCCCACCTGGTTACAGATGGTCGGTTGAACCATGCGGGCGAGTTTCTCATCCCCGGCTTGCTTTTTCTCTACATCGCCGGTTGGCTGGGCTGGGCAGGGCGCTCTTATCTGATTGCCGTGCGGAATAGCGACGAACCGGAGATGAAAGAAAGCATCATCGACGTTCCCTTGGCGCTGCGCTGTTTCCTCACGGCTTTGGCTTGGCCTGCTGCTGCTTTCAAGGAGATTGCCAGCGGCGAAATTCAAGAGCCGGAAGCGGCTGTGCCCATCTCGCCCCGCTGAGCCTGGCTTTCCAACTCGATCTGTTCAACTTTTGAGAGGCATCTATGGCTGATTTCACCAAGTTTCTCACCACTGCTCCGGTGGCATTTATCCTGTTTTCCAGCTTTGTTTTTGCCCTGTTCATCGAGATCAATCGCTTCTTCCCCGACATTTTGACGTTCTGAGTGTAGGCCAGGGATCCCCAGCGCAACCTACGCCCGGTGGGATCCCTGCTTTTTTAGGCTTTTTTCCATCCTCCTTTGAACTGGACACAGAGTTGCTGAAATGGTCGAACCCAATGCCGATCCTGCTCCGTTGAATAGGTTGAACATGAATAAGGGATACGTCACCGTCCCTGAGGGAGATCCGCAAATTGGGGATCTCTGGACACCGATCAACCACGCGCCTGTTGTCCGGCTGTTGATCGACTGGCTGCCCATCAACCGACCGGGATTGAGTTCCATTTGGCGGGGCTTGGAAATCGGTATGGCCCACGGCTATTGGCTGGTAGGCCCCTTTGCCAAGCTGGGGCCGCTGCGCAACGAGCCCATCGGTCTGCTGAGCGGCTTTTTGGGAGCCTGTGGCCTGATCCTGATCCTGACGGCGGCCCTTTCTCTCTACGGCTCTGTCACCTCGCAGCGCAACATAGGGCCGGTAGGGGGATCCCAATCTTGGAGCGAATTGGCCGCTGGCTTTTTGGTAGGGGGTATGGGGGGGGCGGTCGTCGCCTACCTGCTTTTGCTGAATGCAGATCTCCTTGTCCCCGCATCTTAACTGGAGCTATTGGCCATCCGTTGGATCATCCACAACGTCTTTAATCGCTTCTCGAGCATCCTCGACTCCAGGGTGGGTGGCCGCCTTTGTTTGCTCGGCCTTACCTTCCAGCCTTTCACGCTGATCGCTGGCCAGCTCACCCACAATTTCTTGGATTTTGCTCTCCAGATTCTTGGCAGTAACTCCAACTGGCTTTTCAAGGCTCATAACATCAGCCCCTTAACCGGCTTTGCCCTGTCTACTCGATAGCACCTTTTCTCTCTGGGCCTCGTGATCCAAATCACCTGCAAGGGGGGAAAGAGCGCGAGTCAGGCTAGCAGACCAGAGGAAGCTTGTCTTAGCATGGACTGAATCCTGCAATGAGCCGATGACAGCGGTTCTAGAGATTTTTCTGCCTATCTTTCGTGAGCTGCTGTGAACGATCTGCTGTCCGAACCCACTTCCGAAAGGCCCTCCTTGGCCGAGATTCGCCGCCTATCGCCCGCAGCCTTGGCCTACCTGGGAGACGCCATTTACGAACTGCACGTGCGGCGGCAACGGCTATTTCCTCCGGATCGACTGGAGCGCTATCATCAGCAGGTGGTGAGGCGGGTGCGCGGCTCGGCTCAGGCCAAGTTGCTGTTGGCCCTGTTGCCCCATCTCAACCCCGAAGAGCAGGAAATTGTCCGCTGGGGTCGCAATGGCTGCGGTCGCCCACCCCGGCATCTGCCTCTGGCCGATTACCAAAACGCCAGCGGCCTGGAAACAGTTCTGGGCTATCTCTACCTGGCCAATCCCGAACGGCTGCGCCATATCCTCGCCCTCACTGATGTTTTGGCTGAGACCCTAGGCGAGTGGGAAGGTTAGGATAGTCTTTCCGTCTTTCCATCTTCCACGCCCATGCCCAAGACTTCTCAGCGCAAACCTGCTTCACGGCTGTCTCGCTCGGGCAAACTGCAGCCGCGAAGGGCAGGGCAATCCGTTAGCAAGCGGGTACAGCGGCCCAAACGCCGAGACGGGGATCCCAAGCTTGCCCTCCGAGAGGCTCCAGTGAAGCCCATCCGTCGCGACGCGCAACGGCAGTGGCCCCAAGGCAAGATGGCTCCTCAACCAGTAGGCGAGCTGGATCCCGGCCTCTCCACTGGCGAGACAGGGATCTTGCCAGGGGAAGTTCAGCCTCAGGCCGACGGGAATCCGGAGACCGAGCTGGAGCAAGAGATTATCTACGGTCGCCAGACAGTACTGGCTGCTTTGAAAAGTCAAGCCACCCTCAATCGGGTTTGGATCTTGCCGAAGTTGCGCTACAGCCCCCAATTTTTATCTCTGTTGGAAGAAGCCAAAGCGCGGGGCACCGTTATCGACGAAGTGTCTCCAAAGCGGCTGAACGCCCTCACGGCTGGCGCCAACCACCAGGGTATCGCTGCCCAAGCCACGCCTTATCAGTACGTGGCCCTGGAGGATTTGGTGGAAAGAAGCCGGCAGGCCGGCCCCAATCCGGTGCTGGTGGTTCTAGACGGGATCCAGGATCCCCATAACTTGGGAGCTATTGCCCGTAGTGTAGAAGCTTTTGGCATGCAGGGGATGGTGATCCCCCAGCGGCGGGCAGCAGGGGTAACCTCGACGGTGATGAAGGTAGCGGCGGGAGCCCTCTCCACCTTGCCGGTGGCGCGGGTGGTGAATTTGAATCGGGCTTTGGAATACCTCAAAGAGCAGGGGTTTTGGGTCTATGGCACCACCAGCCGAGGGGCTGACCCCATCTATAGCGCCGATTTTCAGCGGCCCATTGCTTTGGTAGTAGGATCCGAGGGGGAAGGGATTAGCCTGCTCACACAACGCCATTGTGACCAACTGCTGTCCATTCCCTTGGCAGGCCGCACTGAAAGCTTGAATGCTTCTGTGGCCGCCGGCATTGCCCTCTACGAAATCCACCGGCAGCGCTCTCCCCACCACCTCAAACGCCCTGAGGTTGATACATTCCTCAACAAATCGTCAATAAAAGTAGTAGAATCTAGGGGATTGCAAAAGGACATCCAATGATTGCTAGACTTGATAATGGGGGATGGATCCCGTGAGCAACCTTTTGGCCAATCTGTTGGATAAGCTGCGCGGCCTATCGGTCTGGATCGAGATCACCACCGAGGACTGTACCTACTACTACGGCCCCTTCTCCGATGAAGCTGAGGCGGAGCGGCTCAAAGGCCACTACATCGCCGACCTGCAAAAGGAAGGAGCCAAAAAGATCCAGGCTCTGGTGAAGAAAATGCGCCAGCCACAGTCTCTGACGGTGACCCGTACTCCGTCGGGAGCCCGTTCCTGATGTCTGCTACGGCTTATCAAGTAACCCTTCATCACCGCGGCCAAACCTACCGCTTCCCTGCCTCTGCGGATCAGACGGTTTTACAAGCTGCTCTTGAACACGGGATAGAGCTACCTTCCTCTTGTCAGGCGGGGGTTTGCACTACCTGTGCGGGGCGGCTGAGGTCGGGATCCGTGACTCAGACAGAGGCAATGGGGATTGGCCCAGAACTGCAGGCTCAGGGCTTTGTGCTGCTGTGTGTAGCCTATGCTACCTCTGATTTGGAGGTGGAAACTGATCAAGAGGAGGAGGTTTACCGTTTGCAGTTTGGCTCCTAACCGTGCCGGATTTCTGTTCAGGTCTACTTGTTAGTAGGTGTTGTAGTCATTTCGATTCAAACTAGGTTGTGTTGATCTTTCATTTGAGCCAAAAGAGAGCACTGACGAGATAGAGAAAACTCAAGAAGTTCCTGGCCAATTTGTCAAAACGAG
>NZ_JBSSAH010000017.1:0-58928 GCF_054058415.1 Thermostichus sp. MS-CIW-38
ATTGTGCTGCACTTTTTGATTGGGGTGTTCTGCTACATGGGACGCGAATGGGAGCTGAGCTACCGTTTGGGGATGCGGCCCTGGATTGCGGTGGCCTACTCTGCGCCGGTGGCAGCGGCCACAGCAGTGTTTTTGATTTACCCGATTGGGCAGGGGTCGTTCTCGGATGGGATGCCCCTGGGGATTTCGGGGACCTTCAACTTCATGCTGGTGTTCCAGGCAGAGCACAACATCCTGATGCACCCGTTCCACCAGCTGGGCGTGGCTGGCGTGTTTGGGGGTGCGCTGTTTAGTGCCATGCACGGGTCGCTGGTGACCTCGAGCCTGATTCGGGAGACCTCGGAAGAGGAGTCTCAGAACCTGGGGTACAAGTTTGGGCAAGAGGAAGAGACCTACAACATTGTGGCGGCGCACGGGTATTTTGGCCGGTTGATTTTCCAGTATGCGTCGTTCAACAACAGCCGGAGCCTGCACTTTTTCCTGGCGGCTTGGCCGGTGATTGGGATTTGGTTTACGGCGCTGGGGATCAGCATCATGGCGTTCAACCTGAACGGGTTCAACTTCAACCAGTCGATTGTGGACAGCAACGGTCGAGTGGTTGGGACGTGGGCTGATGTGTTGAACCGTGCCAACCTGGGGATGGAAGTGATGCACGAGCGGAATGCGCACAACTTCCCGCTGGATTTGGCGGCGGTGGAGGTAGCGCCTGCGGTGCGTGGCTGATGGCCTGACCTGACGCTTCAACAGCATTGGTGGATCCCCCGGCTTGGTCTGGGGGATTTTTTTGTTCTCTTTGCTGGGGTGATCTTTCCCAGAGCTTTTCTAGAGTTAAATTGGGGCCATTGCCTCTGTGACTTAGGGATATGGCAATCATTTCTTCTCGGGATACAGGCCAGAACGCTGAGGGCCCCAAGCGGCGGCAGCAAAAGTCTTCAGCCTGGAGAAAAGAAGGCAGAGAGTTGAGCTTTGCTGGGGAAAGGGGAGCGGATCCCTCTGCCCTGTTGCAGCCGCAAGCCCACCCTGGCGAAGCCCAGGAAGAATCCCTGCGCCCGCGCACCCTGGCGGAATATATTGGCCAGACGGAACTTAAAGAAGTGCTCTCCATTGCCATTGCGGCGGCCCGCGCTCGCCAAGAGCCTCTGGATCACCTGCTGTTCTACGGCCCGCCTGGTCTAGGCAAAACCACGGTGGCAGCAGTGCTGGCGGCAGAAATGGGATCCCAGTTCTACATGACCACCGCGCCGGCTTTGGAGAGCCCCCGCGACATTGCCGGGTATTTGGTGCGCTTGAAGCGGGGGGATGTGTTGTTTATTGACGAGATCCACCGCCTGCCCAAGGTTACAGAAGAATTGCTCTATCCGGCGATGGAGGATTTTCGTCTTGATATCACCATTGGCAAAGGTCGCTCTGCTCGCATCACCTCTCTGCCCTTGGAACGCTTTACCCTCATCGGGGCCACAACCCGCATTGGCGCCCTCACTTCTCCGCTGCGGGATCGCTTTGGCCACGTGCAACGGCTGCACTTTTACGAGCCTCACGAGCTGGTGCAGATCGTGCTGCGCACGGCTCGCCTCTTAAATGTCTCCACCGATCCAGAAGGGGCTGCAGAGATCGCCCGCCGTTCTCGGGGCACGCCCCGCATTGCCAACCGCCTGTTCAAGCGGGTGCGAGATTACGCCCAGGTGCGAGGGGATGGCCACATTAGCCAAGAAGTGGCAGCAGCCGCTCTGGAGCTGTTCCAGGTGGATCCCATGGGTTTGGATTGGATCGATCGCAAGCTGCTGACGGTGCTGGTGGAGCAGTTCGGTGGAGGGCCAGTGGGCTTGGAGACGATGGCCGCGGTGACGGGTGAGGATCCCCAAACCATTGAAGAAGTGTATGAGCCTTATCTGCTGCAGATCGGCTACCTGCAGCGCACGCCCCGGGGTCGAGTGGTTACCCCTGCTGCGCTACGGCATCTGGGCTATGAAGCCCAGTCTCCTCTGCCTTTGTGGAGCTAATTTGTCTTTCCCTTCTCCCGCAAGGAGAGAAGGGGTTGAGAGCTCCATATCTAGCTGCGGTCATTGCCCACAGGGCTGAAGCTGGGCACCACCAGCTCGCGGTTTTGCTTGGTAAGGCGACCGTACAGCTCCTGCGTGTTGGGGAAGTTGGCCGCCGGCAAGGTGGGGAAGCGGCGATAGGGCACCGTGTCCTCGCCGAAGAGATCCCGATACTCCTGGGTGTTCAGCAGGGCGCGCACAAAGGCTTTCACCCCCTGGGTGGCCAAGATCTGGTTGTACTTGCGGATCTCCTGCTGGTTGAGGGGTGCACGGCCCAGGAAGTGCTTGGTGCCCAGCTCGATCACCTTGGTGTTGGGATAGGGGGCATAGAACTCGGAGCGGTACAGCTCGGAACACCCCAGGGCCTCGATGAACTCCTTGACGGTGATCTCGCCGTTGCGCAGCTTGGACTCGGCAGAGCTGAGCTCGGCGCTGATGTTGTAGATGTCCATATCCCGCTCGAAGACCTGCCGGTAGGCGGCGCGGATGAGGTTGTTGACTTCCGCTTTGTTGGCCAGGCTGGTGAGCTTGAAGACAGGGATCTCTTGGCGTACCTTGGGCACCCCCTGCTGGGCCCGCCGCTGGATTTCCAGCTCGCCGGAAGGCATATCCCGAGGCTGACCCAACTTGACAAAGAGAGGGATGTCGTCGTCGGTGCGAATGGGCTTGGTTGCAACAGCCATGTCGCTGGATCCCGACCGCATCCGCCGCAAC
The DNA here is from genome assembly GCF_054058415.1 of Thermostichus sp. MS-CIW-38. Classification (NCBI taxonomy): domain Bacteria; kingdom Bacillati; phylum Cyanobacteriota; class Cyanophyceae; order Thermostichales; family Thermostichaceae; genus Thermostichus; species Thermostichus sp. MS-CIW-38. Next base: position 2,754 of record NZ_JBSSAH010000017.1, read on the forward strand.
GCCAGACCGCCGGGGGTGAGGTAGCGCTCATAGGGCACGATATCTTCCCCGAAGACCTGCTGGTACTCCTCGCTGTCGAGGATGGCGTCCACGACGGCGTAGAACCCTTGCTTGGAGGCGATGTCAAATAGGCGGTTCATCTCCTGGCGCCCGTAGGTGGGTCGGCCCAGCAGCTTGCGGTGGATGAACTCGATGGCTTTGCAGACATACAAGCTGGACCAGTACTTGTTGCGGAAGAGATCCGACTTGGCCAGTTGGCGCACAAACTCTTTGACAGGAATTTCCCCCGACTCCAGCTTGATCTCCCAGCGGGTCAGCCGTTGGCCTTCGTAGGGCATGTAACCGTACACCTGCTGGTAGCAGGCGCGGATCACCGCCTGGGTGGATCCCTCGCTGCCGACAATGCCGGCCCGCACCCCTAGCCGCCGGCTGCGATCGCCGGGAGTTTGGGTGAGCTTGAAAACCTTCGGGCCAAGGCTGCCGGGATCCCCCACTGCCTTGGGATTGGTGCGCTCGTTGGTCAGGGCAAAGCCGCGCCGGATGAGGATGCGCTTGACATCTTTGTTGAAGGGAGCAGGGCGGGCGCTGAGGGAACGGGTTTCCTTGGGGAAGATGGCCCCAAATTGGATCTCCAGCGGGTCATTGCCGGAGCCATAGGCATGCTGATCCGGCAGGGGCCGGTTGTAGCGGGCAAAGAGGGTAATGAACTGGGGCACCTTGCGGCGGGGGGCAGCGTAGGTGTAGAGGTCGAATTTGGCCCCCCAGTTGGCGCTGGTTTGGGCTTCTATCCCCAGCTTGCGCAGGTAGGGTACCGTCTCCTCGCCGAAGTAGTCCCCGTACTCGCGGCTGTCCACCAGCGCGTCCACCAGGCCGGCCAGACCCTTGCTGGAGATGATGGAGAAGTAGGTCTGCACTTCCTCGCGGGTTTCGGGAGCCCGCCCCAGGAAGTGGCGGAAGGCCAGCTCCACGACGCGGCTGTTGATGTAAGGCTCGTAGAACTGCTTGCGATACAGCTCCGATTTGCCCAGGCGGCGAATGAACTCCTTCATGGAGATCTCGCCGTTTTTCACCTTCGACTCCAGGTCGGAAAGCTTGAGGCCGTAGGCGCGGCGGATATCCCGCTCAAACACCTGTCGATAGGCGGCCTTGATGACTTCTTCTTTCTCGGCGTTGGACAGCCCCGGCTTCATGGCAAAAACGGGAACTTTCTCGGCAGCCAAGTTGTAAACCTGGGGTAGCTGCAGCCCCTGCAGGGGCAGGCCGTCGGCGGTGCTGGCATTGCGCTGCCGCAGCTTGTCGGAAGGGGCGGGGGCGATGAACTCGCTCAGCAAGACATCGAAATATTGGTTGATGATGGCAACTGCTTCGGCATCTTTGCGGAAGTAGCCAGCCGCTGCCCGCTTCATCTCTTGAATGGCGACAATGGTGGCCTCGGCGGAGCAGGCATTTTCGATGATCTCCCGCAGGCCGCGGGTGTTGACGGCGATGATACTGGGATCCCCGGCCACCAAAGCGTAGGTGACGTAGCGCAAAAACCAGCTCAGATCCCGCAGCGATTTGCGCATGTTGGCAGCTCCGTAGCGGGAGATGTTGATGGGGCGGAAATTGGGGGGAATCTCCACACCGCTGGCGCTAAAGATGTTGCGGATGGCCTCAATGAATCCGCCGGTGGATTCCACGTAGAAGGCAGTACCCAGCTTGAAGGCTTCTTTCTCGTCTTGGGTCGCTTCTGGCCGCTCCAGATAGGCCATGGGCGAGCCCCCTGTGAAGATGCGGTTGGCTGCCCGGCTGACGATGATTTCCGAATTGGCCGCAATGACCTCGGCAATCTCTAGCCGTTTCAGGCCGCTGGAGAAAAAGTCCTCGAGGCGATCCAGCTCGGTGCGTCCCAGATAGCGATCCTGCTGTTCCGCCTGGGAGATGGTCGATACAGGCACGGTTTGGTAGAGACGGGGGTTGGAAACGACTGCGCCAGCGGATACGTTGATACCCATCGATCTTTTAAACTCCGTTTTGATCGAAAAAACTGCCGACAAAGGCCGAGGACAGTGCCATCGAAGGGGGTGAAGAGGCTGACCCACGACTGGAGGAGCATCCCTCTCTGAGCTGAGAAGGATCGATGCCCGATCCCTGAGGGGGAAGCCAAGCCTAGAATACTAGGGGCACGGGCCCAGAGTGGGGAGGTTGTTGCAGTTTGTAACACTGTTTCTCATCCACAAAGACATGGCTCTCAACCCAGCTCTACCCTCCCATCTGTTGTCTTCCGCTTTTCTCCTTGAGGATTGGGAGCAGGGACATTACGAACGCGTTACCCAGGTTTTACAGCAACAGCTCGAGCAGGGATCCCCCTCTCCAGAGCTGTATTGGGAGCTGGGAGCCGCCTATCTCCTGCTGGGTCGGGAACTGGAGGCGCAGCTGGTGTGGCAAGAGGGCTTGGCGATGCTGCAAGCGGGGGGGGTGGCCGAATCCGAGGCCGTCTACCACCTGCTGAGGAGCTTGCAGGCTTTGGCGGAAAGCCTGTGGGAGAAGGGCCATTGGCCGCAGGCAGCAGCTCTGTATCGGCAGCTTCTGGAGTTGGGGGATGGACAGCTGGAGCTGTCTTCTGGCCAGGCTTTGGCTGCTCACCGCATTGGCCTGACCCAAGAGCGGAGCCGGCTGTGGGCTGCGGCAGCGGAGTGGTTTGAGCGGGCTTGCCAGCAGGATCCGACGGCGGCAGAGAGTTTTTGGCGCTGGGGCTTGGCCCTGATGAAGCTGGGCCGTTTGCGAGAGGCGATTTCCCCTCTGCAGGAGGCTGCGCGGCTGCGCCCTGAGTGGGGGGATCCCTGGGTACAGATGGGCCTGGCGTGGCTGGATCTGCAGGATCCAGTTCAGGCTGTGGGGTGTTTCCAGGCGGCTGAGGCGCGGGGCACCGGGACAGCGCAGCTCTACAGCTACTGGGCGGAAGCGGAAGTGCGGTTGGCTCACCCTGAGGCGGCTTGGGAGAAGGTTTGCCGAGCGGTGGCAGCGGAACGGAATTGGGTGCAGGCGTGGTGCGAGGGCAGCGGCAGAGAAAGCCCTCTGCGGTCTGGACTGGAGCAGGCATGCAGAGGGGAGGGCCCCGATTGCCTGCTGTACTCGGCTTGGCGGCAGCGTTGGGCTCCAGAAGGCGTTGCCCCTCCAGCAGACTCCTTTTCCCAGAGCACTCCCCCTACAACTGACTTCTGGCCAGTGCCAACCCAAGGCTACCTCACCACCCGACAGTGGCATCAGGCCACGGGCGAAGGGGACTACCAACTGCTGGATCCAGGGGGGGTTCTCTGTCTGAAAGCGCCCCCTGCGGCTGATCCCGCCATTTTGCAAAAGTTGCGCCCGCAGCGCATCCCCTTGGCAGAGACCTTTGTCGCCCAGATCCCCCGAGGATCCGTCCACGTGGGCCACTATCCCCGCCACCTCTACGCCAGCTTTGCCAGCGGGGTGCTCACCCGCCGGGGAGAATTGCTCGCCGATCTATCCCTGAGCTTGCCGCCGCCGGAGTTCCTCGACTGGGACTACAGGCCAGATCACCTGCGACACCACCCCCTGCTGGGCTTGCCCCATCTCCCCCCACCGATCCCACTGGATGGCCCCGTTGCCCTCTTGCCCTTGGGAGCGGTCAACTACTTTCACTGGATGGTGGATATTTTGCCTGCCTTGGATATCCTGCGGCGGTCGGGCGCCCTGGAAAAGGACATCCCCATCTTGATCCACGGGTATCAAAGAAAGCCCTTTCAGGTGCAGAGCTTGGCTGCTTTGGGGATCCCAGCCGAGCGCATCCTCAGCTTTGAGCAGTTGGGGGGATCCCATCTGCAAGCCCAAAACCTGATCGTGCCCTCAGCAGGCGCTCCGGTGGGGTGCTTGACCCCTAGGGGATTGGAGGTGCTGCGGCAACTGGCCCAGCCGAGTTTCTCCATCGACCCCCTGCAGCCGCGGCGGATTTACATCAGCCGTCGGTCTGCCCGCTGGCGGCGGGTGATCAACGAAGCGGAGGTGCTAGCCTGTTTGCACCCTTGGGGATTTGCACCGGTGCAAATGGAAACCCTTTCTCTTCAAGAGCAAATAGCCCTAATGCAAGGGGCAGAGGCGGTGATCGGGATCCACGGGGCGGGCCTAACCAACCTCGCCTTTTGTCCACCCGGCACCACCGTCATCGAGATCTTGCCCAGCAATGCAGTGCTTCCCTATTTTTGGAGTATTGCTCAGGTGGCAGGGCTAAGGTACTTCCCCTTGGTGGCACCTGTTTGTGATCCGGCTTTGGTGGCTCTTCTTTCCAGCCCCGATTTGGATCGAGAAGATGCCTGGGCTCGGATCCCGGACTTGCTGGAGGTGCTGGAACAGACAGGGATCAGAAGATGATGGGATCGGAGGGACTCGAACCCTCACGTTCTTTAGGAACAACGGATTTTAAGTCCGTAGCGTCTACCATTCCGCCACGATCCCATCTGTCGGCAACAGCCGTACTACTCTACCAAACTGCTCGCCTTGGGGAGGCAAGTCTTTAAGTTGGTTCACCCAGCCCTGCAGTGGAGGGTATGAAGTAGGGGATTGCTGCCCCTGCTGATGGGATCCCTGCTGTGCCCGCTGGCTTGAAGCTCCTACAACTTCTCTTTCAAAAAAACGTTGGCCACCCAGATCCCCACCACCGCCAAGGCGGCCATCCCATAAAAGGTATAGCTATAGCTGCCCAGCCTATCGCGAATTTGCCCCGCGATCATCGTTCCCACCAAGGCCCCAACTCCATAGGCGGTAAACACAATGCCGTAGTTCTGGGCGTAGCGTTCGGGATCAAACAAGCGCAGGGTCAGGGCGGGAGCCATGGCCAGCCACCCCCCCAGGCAAAACCAAAGCAAGGAAAAGGCTACCCAGTAGCCCAGAAGGGATCCCTGGGGAGGCAGGAGCATCAGCCCACAGGCCAGCAGGATCAGCCCATAGGAGCCCGTAGTGACCTGATGGGGATGTAATCGATCGGCCAACCAGCCAAACAGAGGACGGCTGAGCCCGTTGAAAATGGCGAAGAGAGCCACGCTGTTGGCAGCCGCAGGGGGATCCAGGCCGATCAGCTCTTCCCCCACAGGACCAGAAATCCCAATGGCGCTTAAACCGATCAGAGTGCCGATGGCGTAGCAGATCCACAGGCCATAGAAGGAGGGGTTTCTCAGCAGAGGGAGAGAGCGCCGAGAAGTCAACGGAGAGCGATCTGGGCCATTCGTGGATTTTCTTGGAAAAGGTGAGGAAGGGATCCAATCGGGGGGAGGAAATCTCAGTTGGGTTGCGATCCCCAAGATCACCGCTGCAAAGAGGATCCCCAAAATCAGCAGCGTAGGCCGAGCCCCCAGTGCCTCGATCAAGCGGTTGGCTAGAGGAGCGGTAAGCAGGGGGGATAGGCCAAAGCCGATAATGGTGGACCCCACCGCCAATCCCTTGCAATCGGGAAACCAACGGGCTGCCACGGCCATCGGCACCCCATAGGCAACCCCTACTCCGCTACCGGCAATCACCCCATAGCAGAGGGTGATCCACCCAATGGAGGGGGCGAAGCTGGCCAGCCCATAGCCCAAACCCACCAAGCTGCCCCCTAGAGCCAGTACTCGGCGGGATCCCCAGCGGGGGATGACAAACCCTGTGATGGGCATGAGGGTAGCGTAGAACACGAGGGCAACCGTGTAGGGCAGCAGGCTCTCACTGGCCCCAATCCCCAGCTCTGTTTCCAGGGGCTTGCGGAAAATGCTCCAGGAATAGACGGTTCCCAAGCAAAGAAGAACCAGGAGCCCCTGGAGGATGAAAAGCCATCTCCCCATATGGGCCGGTTGTCCATACAAAGTAACGGGGAATCCAACCCTTTTCATGGGTATCTAGAGCTTGTTGGAGCTGAGTTCAACCCATTCTCTCAGCCCTTTCGGGGATAGGCCAACAGAATTTTTAGCCAACCGTTGGCTAGAGGCGTTTGGCCTCTACCGTCCTGGGCAGAGACAAGGGATCCGGCAGCTCTGGGATGGACAATTCCCAACCGTTGCTCAAAGTAAAAATGGTTTCCCCGGCCTCTGAACGGGTGGCCACAACCGATTCTTCCAGATCTTTTTTGGGAACGTAGACCATCAAATGCCCGTAGGCACTTTCGTGCAGGATGACTTTCATAGCCCTTTCTCCACAAGTTCCAACTCTTGGGCACGGCACCCCACCACCAAGCCTTTGGCCAAGCAGTGGACGGCATAGACGTAAAACCGTTGTAGAAAGGTGCCAATGGAAATCACGTAACCTTCGTCGCCCGGAACGGCCAAGATTTTCCCCACCGGCTGGCCGAAGAAGGTGCCATCGTTGCGGATGACCTTACGGATGCGGACTTTGTCGCCCAGCTCAAATTGGGGAGGGCGATCCAGCTCCAGTTCGTCGCTCATGGGGTACCTCCTGTGATTTCTGCCAGCACCTGACAAAGCTCTTGGCGGGTTAGGCTGCGGCCTACTTGGCGCGCCCGTCGAGACACGGCTGCCAAAATGGCCTGAGATTTGGAAGTTTCCTTTCCGGACAAGCGGTTAGACAACATCGGGATGGCTCTCCTCTGGGATGGGTTCTGGAGTGTGTTGCGCCCATTGCGTCAGCGTTGCGCGGCAATAACGGGCCAGTTCCGCCGGTGGGATCGGATGCTTGCAGTGGGTGACGTGCTGCCGCACCTGTTCCAGGAGCTTTTCCAGCTGGCCAGGCGGGATCTGCTCGACAGGGATCCCGTGTTCCTTGAGGATCTGGAGCAGCAAATGCCTGCCGGAGTGTTTGCCCAACACCAGCCGCCGCTGGCTGCCTACCGCCTCTGGCGGGAAAGGCTCATAGGTCTGGGGATCCCGTAGCACTCCCGCCGCATGAATCCCCGACTCGTGGGCAAAGGCGTTGTCGCCAACGATGGCCTTCCAGGGGGGGAGGGGAGCACCGCTGGCCCGTGCCACCTGTTGAGACAGCTCCCGCAGACGGCAGGTATCCACCCCAACATCGATCCCCAAGGTGCAGCGCAAAGCCATCACCACCTCTTCCAGGGGGGCGTTGCCGGCTCGTTCCCCCAGGCCGTTGACGGTGGTGTTTACCGACTGAGCGCCGGCGCGGACTCCGGCCAAGGCATTGGCAGTGGCCATGCCCAGGTCGTCGTGGGTATGCATCTCCACAGGGATATCGATGGCCCGCACCAGACGGCGAATCTGCTTGTAGGTGCTAAAGGGATCCAAAATGCCCACCGTATCGCAGTAGCGGAAGCGCCGACAGCCCCAGCTCTGGGCCATTTGGGCCAACTCGATCACCTGCTCCAGGGGGGTGCGGCTGGCATCTTCTGCCCCCACCGAGACCCACAGCCCTTGCTCCAAGGCCATCTCCACGCATTGGCGCAACTGTCGCAGCAGCCGAGGGCGATCCCCTTGGAACTTGGCAGCGATTTGCCGATCCGAGACCGGCACGGAGATGTGGATCCGCTTGAGGCCGCAACGAATAGAGGCGAGGATATCGCTGGGCACAGCCCGGTTCCAGCCCAGCAGCTGAGCCCGCAGCCCCAGGCTGAGCATGGCGCGAATGGCTTCCGTTTCCACGGCGCCCATGGCCGGGATCCCCACCTCGATCTCGGGCACGCCAATGGCATCCAAGAGGGCAGCAATGGAGATTTTCTCGGGGATTTGGAAGGCTACCCCTGCCGCTTGCTCCCCATCGCGTAGGGTGGTGTCGTTGATGGTGATAGAGGAATTCATGGGATCCATCCTCCAAGACCTACGGCCCGCCTAGGCAATCGGTAACCGTCGATGGTGCTCCGCACCGCTAGCGGGACCCCGGTTGCGTCAGGGCAATCATGTCCAGGGTAGAAAGCTCAACCAAGTTGCCGCAGAATTCATCAGATTCCTGTAAGGCTTGGCTATTCCTCTTAGCGGGGTGGAGTCTTTGGAGCAGGGGATCCTTGACAAAGTCCGACAAAGTCCGGCCTTTGGGATCCCGCTGCTCTGGCCATCAACGAATTAAGTCGAAGGAGATGTCGGTTTTGCCGGGGATGATGCTGCGCCGATCTGCCTCATCCAGAATGGTGTTGACAATCCAGTTAAGGAGGTTGAGCGCCCCCACATAGCCATAGGTGGGGTAGCGGTGCAGGTGGTGGCGGTCGAAGATGGGGTAGCCGATGCGCACCAAAGGCGTGCCCGTATCCCGCCATAGGTATTTGCCGTAGGAATTGCCGATCAGCAGATCCACCGGCTCGGTGAACATCAGAGAGCGCAGATGCCAGAGATCCTTGCCCCCCCAGACGGTTGCCCCCTGCCCATAGGGGCTAGAGGCCAGCAGTGCCCGCGCCTCGGTCTCAAACTCCTCGTTGCTGTTGGTCACCACCACATGGATCGGCTCCGCTCCCAGCTCCAGCAACAGGCTGAGCAAGCCCATCACCAGATCCGGATCCCCATACAGGGCTACCCGCTTGCCGTGGATCCACGCTTGGGAGTCCGTGAAAGCATCCACCGCCCGGCCCCGTTCGATCTCCAGCTCGGCGGGAATGGGCTTGCCCGTTAACTGGGATAGCTGCATCAAAAACTCATCCGTGCCCCGAATACCCACTGGCCGCGCCGTCAGGGTGGGCCGACCCGAGGCCTCTGCTAGAAACTCCAGGGTCTTGGGCGTGGTGTAGCGCTGGAAGGAAAAAGTAGCCTCGGCGTTGAGGCATTGGGCAGCCGCCTCCAAAGGGGTTCCTCCGGGATACATGTGGAAAGTGCCGTCGTTGGGCGAATCCAAATAGTCGGAGTTGTCCGCCAGCAGGGTCAGCGGGATCCCGAATAAGCCGAAGATGCGCTTGATCTCCCGCAAGTTGCCCATGTAGGTATCGAAGCCAGGGATGACGTTGATGTAGCCATTGCTACCCGTGCGGCCCACCGGCTCGGTGAGGGTGCTGAGAATGGCCTTGAGCATGTTGTCATAGCCGGTGATGTGGGATCCCACAAAGCTTGGCGTGTGGGCATAGGGCACCGGGAAGTTGTGGGGAATAACTCCCTCATTTCTGGCCGTGGTGATGAAGGCTCCCAGGTCATCCCCGATCACCTCCGCCATGCAGGTGGTGCACACGGCGATCATCTTGGGCTTGTAGAGGGCGTAGGCATTTTCCAGTCCCTCGATTAGGTTTTTGAGGCCGCCAAACACCGCCGCATCTTCCGTCATCGAGGTGGAGACCGCCGAAAAGGGCTCCTTAAAGTGGCGGGTGAGATGGGTGCGAAAATAGGCCACACACCCCTGGGATCCATGGACGAAGGGCAAAGTTCCCTCGAAGCCGACAGCGGCGAAGATGGCCCCCAAGGGTTGGCAGGCTTTGGCGGGGTTTACCGTCAGGGCCTCCCGTTGAAAGTTCTTCTCCCGGTATTCCCAAGATTTTGTCCATTCGGCCACCCGGGCCACTTCTTCCGGGGAAGGGAGATCTTCAAAGGTTTGCTTGCACTGCAGAAGCGCCTGATATTCCGGATCTTGAAACAGGCGGGCGTGATCTTTGATGTCTTGGATATCTTGCGGCATGGTCGGTCTCCTAATGAGGGGCAGGGGAAGGAAGGGCCGTTGGCGTCTGGGATCCCGGCGGCAAGCTAAGACTTCCAGGGGGCTTTGACCAGATCCCAGGTGGGGCTATTCAAGGCCAGATCCATATCGCGGGCGAACACGGCAAAGCCGTCGTAGCCGTGGTAGGGGCCGGAGTAGTCCCAAGAGTGCATCTGGCGGAAGGGCAAAGCCATCTTTTGAAAGACGTACTTCTCCTTGATGCCGGAGGCGATGAGATCTGGCTTCAACCTCTTGGCAAATTCTTCAAACTCGTAGCCGGACACGTCATCGTAGATGAGGGTGCCATCGTCGATGTACTGGGTGGTGCGCTTGTAGTCGTCGCCGTGGCCGAATTCGTAGCCGGTGGCAATCACCTCCATGCCCAGCTCCCGGAAGGCCGGGATGACGTGGCGGGGCCGCAGTCCGCCCACCATCAGCATCACCCGTTTGCCCTCGAGGCGGGGACGATACTTGGCAATGACAGCCTCGCTCTGGGGCTGGTACTTGGCGATCACCTGCTCCGCCTTGGCCTGAATGGTCTCGTCGAACCGCTGGGCGATGGCCCGCAGCGACTTGGCAATTTGGGTGGGGCCAAAGAAATTGAACTCCAGCCAGGGGATCCCGTAGGTTTCCTCCATGTGGCGGCAGATGTAGTTCATGGATCGGTAGCAGTGGATGAGATTCAGCTTTACCCGGGGGGCAAGCAACATCTCGTTCCAGGTGCCATCGCCGGAAAACTGGGTCACTACCCGCAGGCCCATCTCTTCCAGCAAAATCCGGGAAGACCAGGCGTCGCCGCCGATGTTGTAGTCCCCAATCAGGGCCACATCATAAGGGCCGGGCTCAAAGTTGAGGGATCCCTCCTTGGCTTTCTTGTCGGCAATGGGCAGAACCCAGTCCCGCACTGTATCGTTAGCAATGTGGTGGCCCAGGGACTGGGAAACCCCCCGAAAGCCCTCGCAGCGCACCGGCACCACCGCTTTGCCAATCTCTTTGGCCGCTTTTTTAGCCACCGCCTCGATGTCATCCCCAATTAGGCCAACGGGGCATTCGGATTGGATGGTAATGCCTTTGGCCAAGGGGAAGAGTTCGCTGGCTTCTACCAAGAGTTTGGCCAGTTTTTTGTCCCCCCCAAACACCACATCCCGCTCCTGGAAATCAGAGGTGAACTGCATGGTGCCGAAGGTGTTCACCCCGGTGATTCCCACGTAGTAATTGCGCCGTCCCGACCAGGAGTAGTAGCCGCAGCCCACGGGGCCGTGGCTGAGGTGGATCATGTCTTTGACCGGCCCCCACACCACTCCTTTGGAACCGGCGTAAGCACAGCCGCGGGTGGTCATGACGCCGGGGATGGATTTAATGTTAGATTTTACTCCGCAATCTGCTTTGCCCTCGTCATAGATGTTGAGGTGCTTAGCTCTCTTTTTCTGAGCTTTTTCGGGGTAGGTTTCCAGAACCTCCGTTACGATTTTCCGGGTTTCCTCTTTGAGGGTACTTTTCAGAGTAGTCATGAGAACCTCAGCTATTGGGTGTCATGGATAAAAGCCACAGTGCGAAGGGGGGCTGAGGGAGGAAACCAGCTACCCCCAGCCCGTCTTTTCGGGGATCAGACAGGGGCCAGCTCTTTTTCGGTTTTGCCGATGAGGTGGGCGATTTTCTGGTCGTCGTCCAAAACGCCGAACTCTATCAACAACTGCTCCAGCTCATCCATAGAGATGGGGGTGGGGATCCTCAGATCCGTGTTGTTGATGATTTTTTTGGCCAGGGCGCGGTACTCGTCAGCTTGGTTGCAGTTGGGGGAGTACTCGATCACCGTCATGCGGCGCAATTCCGCGTGCTGAACCACGTTGTCGCGGGGGATGAAATGCAGCATTTTGGTGTTGAGCTTTTCGGCCAGAGCTTCGATCAGCTCGATCTCGCGATCCACTTTGCGGCTGTTGCAGATCAAGCCACCCAAGCGCACGCCGCCAGAGTAGGCGTATTTCAGCACGCCGCGGGCGATGTTGTTGGCCGCATACATGGCCATCATTTCGCCGGAGCAAACAATGTAGATCTCTTGGGCCTTGCCCTCCCGAATGGGCATGGCAAAACCGCCGCAGACCACGTCCCCCAGCACGTCGTAGCAGACAAAGTCCAGATCCTCGTAGGCACCGTTTTCTTCCAAGAAATTGATGGCAGTGATGATGCCTCGTCCGGCACAGCCAACACCAGGCTCGGGGCCACCGGATTCCACGCAGCGCACCCCTCGGTAGCCGGTGAGCACCACTTCTTCCAGCTCCACGTCTTCTACGGATCCCCGCTCAGCCGCCAGGTGAAGGACGGTGGTCTGGGCTTTGCAGTGCAACATGAGGCGGGTGGAATCGGCCTTCGGGTCGCAGCCGACGATCATGATCCGCTGTCCCAATTCGGCCATACCAGCAACGGTATTCTGACAGGTGGTGGATTTGCCGATACCGCCTTTGCCGTAGAATGCAATTTGTCTCATGGTTCAGTTCTCCTAATGAAGACTTGAGGAAAAACTTGAGGGCGACTTAAGGGTTAGAAATCTCTTGCCAATGGGCGCAACTGGTCGCATTAGCGAGACGGGATCCTTACTGCAAAGGATTTCAGCTCGCGGGGAGGCAGCCTTGGATCCCTTGGAATCCAAAAGCAAACCGGTTGAACGGTGGGGCTCTCCCGAATCGAGGCAGGAGATGGGGGAAGCGACGGGGAGTAACAGTGGGGCAGATCATAGGGCTCTCAGGCTTATCGAGAATGGGCAACTAGAGGGCATGCACGGTTAAGGTGGGCCACACCTGTTCTTGCAGGCGGGTTTCGATGAGCAACCGCAGGGTGTTTTGCTGGCTGGGGCAGGTGGTGCAGGATCCCTTGAGGCGTACCCACACCTGATCCCCTTCCAGGTCGTACAGCTCCACATCGCCGCCATCGGCCAACAGCAGCGGGCGAACTTCCTCCTCCAGGACGGCCTGAATGCGGGCGATCTTTTGCAAGGTGGTGAGGGGAGGGGGTGTCGCTGTTGCCGAGACAGGAGGGGGAGCAGCAGGAGAGGGCTCTGTCTGGTTTTGGGAGTTCCCTTTTGAATTTCTTGAATCTTCTGAAGGGATCGTGTCGGTCTCGGCCAGAACGGCGGCAATCAGGTCTTCAATCTGGGCCAGGCAGGAACCACAGCCACCACCCGCTTTGCTGTAGGCTGTTACTTCCTCAGCGGAGGTGAGGCGGTTTTCCCGGATCAGGCGGCGGATCTTTTGCTCGCTGACGCCAAAGCAGGAGCAGACCAAGGCGCTGTCATCATCCGTATGGTCAGGTAGGGGAAGGCCGCGATAGCTGTAGATGGCTGCCTCCAGAGCCTCTTGCCCCATCACCGAGCAGTGCATCTTGGCGGGGGGCAAGCCGCCCAGGTAATCGGCGATCTGGCGGTTGTCGATCCGCAGGGCTTCATCCAGAGTGAGGCCGGTGATCAGCTCCGTCAGGGCCGAGGAAGAGGCAATGGCGCTGGTGCAGCCGAAGGTTTGGAAGCTGGCAGCCAAGATGCGCTCGCTGGCCTCGTCCACCTTTAAGTAGAGCCGCAGGGCATCGCCACAGGTGATGCTGCCCACTTCTCCCACCACCACCCGAACACCAGGCTCGGAGCTGGGATCCATCGCCCCTTGGTTTTTGGGGTGGTAGAAGAGTTCCAAAACTTTTTCGCTGTAGTCCCACATGGCTGGATCCTGAGTTGAGGATGCTAACGGTCGAGGGAAGATGAGTTTGAGGGGGGTCAGCGGCGAGCCAGTTCCCGTTCCTGCTGTTGCAGCCAGTCTTCCGCCTCGTGGCTGAAGGGGGAGATGGCCCGCAAATGCTCAATGATCCCCGGCAAAACCTCCAGCACCCGCTCCACCTCTGCCGGCTGGGTAAAGCGAGAGAGGCTGAAGCGGATTGAGCCGTGCAAAACGGTGTAGGGCAGGCCCATGGCCCGCAGCACATGGGAGGGCTCCAGGGATCCGGAAGTGCAGGCGGAGCCGGAGGAGGCGCAGATGCCGTATTTGTTCAGCCAGAAGAGGATCGCTTCCCCTTCCACGAACTTGAAGCCCAAGTTGGTGGTGTTGGGCAGCCGCTGAGTGGGGTGGCCGTTAACCTGGACATCCGGGATCCGCTGTAGCAAGCCCTGCTCCAAGCGATCCCGCAGCAGCCGCTCATGGGGATCCCCCAGGTGGGCTTGGGCCAGCTCAGCCGCTTTGCCCAGGGCGATGATGCCCGGCACATTTTCCGTCCCGGCGCGGCGGCCCCGCTCTTGATGTCCTCCCAGCAACAGAGAACGGAAGCGAAAGCCCCGCCGCACATAGAGGGCGCCGATCCCCTTGGGGGCATGCAGCTTGTGCCCGGAAAGGGTGAGGAGATCCACCGGCAGGCGCTGCAGATCGAGAGGGATCTTGCCCACCGCCTGTACTGCGTCCACATGGACAACAGCCCCATAGCTGCGAGCCAGGGATCCCACCGCCTCGATGGGGAAAAGCACGCCCGTCTCGTTGTTGGCGGCCATGCAGCTCACCAGGGCAGTATCGCCGGTCAGGGCTGCTTCCAACTCCAGCAAGTCCAGGCAGCCTTGCTCATCCACCGAGAGGTAGGTGACGCGGTAGCCTTGTTTTTCCAGGTGCTTGCAGACGTTGAGCACCGAGGCGTGCTCTACCTGCGTGGTGATGATGTGGCGCTTCTGGGGTTGGGCTGCCAAGGCTGCATAAATGGCCGTGGTGTTGCCTTCGGTGCCGCCACTGGTGAAGACGATCTCCGTCGGGTCGGCTCCCAGAAGGGCTGCCACCTGTTCGCGGGCTTGGTTAAGGGCACGCCCCACCTGGCCGCCAAAACTGTGCATCGAGGAGGGGTTGCCGTAGAAGGTCTGCAAATAGGGCAGCATCGCCTCCAGAACCAGGGGATCCACGGCGGTGGTGGCGTTGTTGTCCAGGTAGATCACAGGGTTCATACAGGCTCCGGTACAAGATAGGGGTTGGGCAAAGTTAAACGGCTTGCGGAGCGTGGGAATGGCACTGCTTTGGGCAAATGCGGGCGCAAGCCTGACAGCCGATGCAGAGGGCAGCGTTGAGGATGGTCATCACTTTGCGCTCACTTTCTTCTTCCTCTTCGTTGTCGACAAACTCGCCGTCTTCGTTGAGGGCTCTGAGGGCGAACACACCCCGGCCACAGACTTTGAGGCAACGGCTACAGCCGAGGCAGCGGCTGATATCCAGGCTTTCGATAAACTGTGGGATCCAGGGCAGTCCGCCTTTGGTGAGAGCAGTTACAGTAGCCATGGCCGCGTCTCCAAAAGATGAGGTCTCAAGATCGGGAAGATTTGCTGTCCAAGGTCTGGTTGACCAACCAGGTGCGGTAAAACTTGAGGGCCACCGTTTCAATGAGGTCGTAGTCTTCCACCACTTCGATGCCGGCCTCGCGAATACGCTTCATGGGGCAATCGCCGATCTTGGAGACCAGCACGGCTCGGCAATCCCGGATGAGATCCAGGATTTGCTCTAGGTTGTTGTCCTCCCCGGATCCCCCGTGGCAGTACTGCGGAACCTTGCGGTGGCCGACAAACTGCGCCCCACGGGCGTTGACCTCGTAGATCAAAAACTCCCGTGCATGGCCGAAGTGGCGATTGACCAAGCCACCGCCTTTGCTGGCCACGGCCACCAGGATGGAGGGGCTGTCGGGAGGCAGGTCAGCTGTCCAGTGGGTTGGGGTTGACTGCTGCTGAGCTTGCAGTTGGGCAATGCTTGCCTGGACCTGGCGGCGTTTTTCGGGGTCGTATTCGGGGGTCATCTGCATAAAGCGCTCCTTGGTAAACTCTTGGCTGCGGTCTTCCCCCAGAAGGCCCACCGCGTCCGCCCGACACTGGCGACAGTGGCGCATCATCCGCATGTTGCCGGAGCACCGATCTTGCAGGGCTTTCAATTCCTGAGGGGTGGGGCCCCGCTGGCCGATGAGGCCGAAGTAGGTGCCGTGTTCAGGCGCCGAGATCAGGGGCATGATGTTGTGCAAGAAAGCCCCTTTCTCCTGGATCACCCGGTTCACTTCCAAGAGGTGGGTGTCGTTGATGCCGGGAATGAGAACGGAGTTGACTTTGCAGAGGATGTCTGCCTCCCGCAGCAGATCCAGGCTTTCCATCTGCCGTTCGTGCAGGATGCGGGCTGCCTCCACCCCTCGAATGCGCTTGCGTCGCCAGCGGATCCAGGGGTAGATCCTGGCTCCGATCTCCGGATCCACCATGTTGATGGTCAGGGTGACGTGGTCAATGTTCAGCCGTTTGATCTCGTCGATGTAGTCCGGCAACATCAGGCCGTTGGTGGAAAGGCAGAGCTTGAGATCCGGAGCTTTCTCGGCAATGCGGGCAAAGGTCTCGAAGGTTTGCTTGGGGTTGGCCAAGGGATCCCCAGGCCCAGCAATGCCCACCACCGTCAGTTGCGGGATCTTGCCGGCAATCACCAGCACTTTGTGGGCGGCTTCCGCCGGGGTAAGCAGCTCGCTGACCACACCGGGCCGGCTCTCGTTGGCACAGTCGAACTTGCGGTTGCAGTAGTTGCACTGGATGTTGCAGGCGGGGGCTACCGCCACGTGCATGCGGGCGTAGTGATGGTGAGCTGCTTCGCTGTAGCAGGGATGGGTGGCGATGCGTTGCTGCAGATGAGGGGGGAGAGCCTGGCGGGGGCTGCTGCTGCAAGCGCAGGCCGATGGGGAAGGGGATCCCTGGCGGGGCGGAGTTGAAAGGGGCGGCATAGTGGGGTCAACCAGGGGATAGAACGTTACTGGCGGTTATATCAACCGCCCTCTGCCCGCTCCGTTGCACTCAGCCCGGTAGAACTGATCGAGTTTATTGGCTTTGTACTCAAGACCTGCAAAGCCTGATGGCAGGCCAAATCCAACTTTTTTTAGGGGTCAAGGGTCTGGTTTTTCAAGGCCGGGGATGCCGTATTTTGACCCAAAGGGGCGGGGGATCCGGCTGTGGGGAGGATCCCCGGAATCCCTGATTCGACAAGGGCTTGGGGCAATGCTTAGGAAATACTAAAAATCTGCTCAGATGCACTCAAGCGCCGCAGCCTCGGCTGCGTTTTGCATCAATTGCTACGATTTAATATCGTATCAGCCCAAAAGTGTATTGAAAATAGCCGTTTGAGTTTGAGGAAAGATCCCCCTGGGGCAAAGTCCTCGCCAAGGAAGTGAAGACTATTGCGGCGGCAGGCCGTCGGACTTTCTTGTTGTGACAGGGGGGATGTACTCGCTCAAATACCCATACCCTTCCCCAAAAATACCGGATCCCTGCGGGCAAAAGACTCAACCCCCTGCCCTCAGAAAAACTTTTTTTGCCCTCTGGGCCAAGCTTCCAGGGTTTGAGTACATCGGCAATAACTCAATCAATCCTGATCGCCCGCTGCCAAGCCTGAGCCCCTGCAGCCGCTTGCTATAAGCGGGGGATATAAGCGGGGGAACAGAAACCCAACGGTTCTGCCCTCTGCTGAGACTCCCTCCTGCTTCCCAACCGGTGAGCTTATGTCCCCCCTTGTTTCTCCCCCACCGAAAACGGCTGAAGTGCTGCAGGTGCCCCGTTGCGATCGCTGGCGGATTCTCTACCGTCTGCAGGAGCTGGATTTGACCTGTGGCTGTACCCCGACCGGCCAACTGTGGGTGATGATTCGCACCCCCACCGAAGCCCTCCTCGTCCACAGTGTGCTCCGCCTTTTCGCCCTTGACCGCTCTGGCTGGCTGAGTTGGTTGGATCGCTGCTGGTCTCTCCAAACCTGGGATCCCCCTGAGAGATCTGCAGGAGGGGATGACCACCCCTGAACCTCTGCCGTTTGCCTTCTTGCTTCTCCTGTTCACCTCGTTTTGGTAGCGCCAATGACCACTCCATCCCCCTCAACTCGCTCCTTCCAACAAGTCCGAGACAACCCCGTTCACCTGGGACGGGAGATCACGGTTCCCATCTGCGAGGGCCTCAACCTGGCTTGGGCCAGTCTTCAGGGGCTGTATTTGCAGTATCTGAAGCACCATCTGGTTGTCGAAGGAGCAGAGTTCTACTCAATTCACCAATTTTTCAACGAAAGTCTACAGGAAGTTCAGAACCACGCCCATGAGGTGGGGGAGCGCCTGAACGGCCTAGGTGGGATCCCGGCCTCCAGCTTTGCCAAGCTGGCGGAGCTGTGCTGCTTCAGCCCAGAAGGGGACGATGCGTTGGCTGTGCGGCCCATGCTGGAAGCGGATTTGCGGGCCGAGCAAAGCCTAATCGATCTGCTGCGTCGCCAGGCGGCTCTGGCGGAAAGTGTTGGGGATCGCGCCACCCGTCACCTCTACGAGCAGATTTTGCTGCGGACGGAAGAACGGGCCTTTCACCTGGCCCACTTTCTGGCTGCCGACAGCTTGGTTTTGGGCTTGTCCCCATCCTAGCTTGCCCATCTACGCCCACCCCTCGTTTTGGGAGACTCTGCCATGCTTACCCCCGATCGGGCGCCGCTGCTGCAGTTTTTGCAAGTTGAGCTTGGGATCCCGGAATCCGCCCTCACCTTCGCCCTGAAACGGCATGGGTGTGAACAGGGCCCTTTGCCCATGATTCTTTGGCATTACGGGCTGATTTCCTTGGAGCAACTGGAGCAGATTTTTGAATGGTGTGCTCCCCCTCCTCTTGTTACCAATTCTACCCATTCGGAGGTTTAAGCCATGACTTATCCCTACCCTTCTCTTCCCTTTCCCAGAGTCGGCAACCCTTTGGGATGGCTCGGCCTGGTTTTGAACTCAATTTTCAGATCCGCCCTGAAGTGGCCGCGCCGCTGGCTCAACAGCATTGAAATTCGGGGATCCCGGCAGGCCCGTTGGATTTGTCGTTTGATCCCGGCTTCCTGTCCCTTTGAGCGGGATATCCGGCTGGGATCCCGCACCGTCCACATTCCGGCCCTCTGTCGCATCAACCCCCTCTACGAGGAGATCATCGCCCTGCGGCTACGGGCGGCGGCTTATCTGGCCGAAGCTGCGGCTCAACCCCAGCCCCCCTCTTCTCAGGAGATCCCATCATGCCCTTGATCAGCCGAACCAAAGTGGCGGAGCTGCTCAACGAGACCGCCTGCGAGCACAACCACAAGAAAGACGGCAAAGGCAAAAACAAGGTCTGTGCCGAGCAGGCCAAGCCCGGAGGAGCGCAGGGAGGCTGTGCCTTTGATGGGGCTTCGATTGCCCTGGTGCCGATCGCCGATGCCGCCCATCTAGTACATGGGCCAATCGCCTGCAGCGGCAACTCTTGGGGGACGCGGGGCAGCCTCTCTTCTGGCCCCCAGCTTTATCGGGTGGGCTTCACCACCGATCTGAGCGAGAACGAGATCATCTTCGGGGGGGAGGAAAAGCTGTTCCAGGCCATCCTTGACTTGCAGGCCAAATACCAGCCTGCCGCCATTTTTGTCTATCTCACTTGTGTAACTGCCCTCATTGGCGACGATGTGGAGGCCGTGTGTCAGCGGGCCAGCCGACAGCTTGGGATCCCGGTCATTCCGGTGAATGCGCCCGGCTTTGTGGGCAGCAAAAACCTAGGCAACCGTCTGGCCGGAGAAGCCCTGCTGGACTATGTGATCGGCACCGCCTCCCCGGAGTACACCACTCCCCGCGACATTAACCTCATCGGCGAGTACAACATTGCCGGCGAGCTGTGGGATGTCTTGCCTCTGTTTGACGAGCTGGGGATCCGCATCTTGGCCAAGATCACCGGCGATGGCCGCTACCACGAGATCTGTACCGCCCACCGGGCCAAGCTGAACGTTCTCATCTGCGCTAAAGCCTTGCTCAATGTGGGCCGCAAGATGCAGGAGCGCTATGGGATCCCCTACATTGAGGCTTCCTTTTACGGGCTGCAGGAGATGAACCACTGCCTACGGGCCATTGCCCAAGGGCTGAAGGATCCGCAACTGCAGGAGCGTACCGAGGCCCTCATCGAGCGGGAAACTCGCGCCACCGAGGCGGCTTTGGCCCCCTACCGGCAGCGGCTGGCGGGCAAACGAGTTGTCCTTTATACCGGCGGGGTGAAAAGTTGGTCGATCATCTCCGCCGCTCGAGATCTGGGGATGCAGGTAACGGCCACCAGCACCCGCAAAAGCACCGAAGAAGACAAAGCCCGCATCCGCGAGCTGCTTGGCCAGGATGGCATTCTCTTGGACAAGGGCAGCCCGCAAGAGCTGCTCAAGGTGGTGGAGCGCACGAAGGCGGACTTGCTCATCGCCGGCGGACGCAACCAGTACACCGCCCTCAAGGCCCGCATCCCCTTTCTGGACATCAACCAGGAGCGGCACCATGCCTATGCCGGCTATCGCGGCCTGGTGAACTTGGCGCGGGAAATCGATGCTGCCCTCCACAGTCCCATTTGGGAGCAGTTGCGACGGCCTGCCCCCTGGGAGACCTCAGCAGCAAAGGAGGTGGGAGGATGGCCCAGTTGATTCAAGAACGCAAGCCCCTCAGCGTCAACCCCCTCAAACTCAGCGCTCCGCTGGGGGCGGCCCTGGCCTTTCTGGGGATCAAGGGCTGTCTGCCCCTCTTCCACGGTTCCCAGGGCTGCACGGCCTTTGCCAAAGCGCTGCTGGTACGCCATTTCCGCGAGGCCATTCCCATGTCCACCACTGCCATGTCCGAAGTGGACACCATCTTGGGGGGGGAGGAGAATGTCGAAGCTGCCATCCTCACCTTGGTGGAGAAGGCCCAGCCGGAGCTGATTGGTCTTCTGACCACCGGCCTCACGGAAACCCGCGGGGACGATATGCCGCGCATCCTGCGGGAGCTGCGCCGACGCCAGCCGCAATTGCAGGATCTGCCCATCGTCTTGGCCTCCACGCCTGACTTTAAGGGATCCCTGCAAGACGGCTATGCCATCGCCGTCAACAGCTTGGTCAGCACCCTGCCGGAATCGCCGTCGGGATCCGTCCGCCCTGCCCAGGTAACGGTGCTGTGCGGGCCTGCCCTCACCCCTGCCGACGCCCAGGAGATCAAAGAAATGGCGGAGGCTTTTGGCCTAGAGCCGATCCTGGTGCCGGATCCGGCGGGTTCCCTGGACGGACACTTGGGCACCGGCTTTAGGGCGACCCCAGACGGCGGCACCACCCTTGAGCAATTGCGCCAGCTCGGGCGTTCCGGCCTCACCATAGCTGTCGGCGAGAGCATGCGCCCTGCCGCTCAGATCCTGGCCCAGCGCTTTGGCACCCCCTATCGGGTTTTCCCCCACCTGACCGGTCTCAAGGCTGTGGATCCCTTTTTGGCAACCTTGGCCGATCACAGCCAGCAGCCGGTGCCCTCTCGCTACCGCCGCCAGCGCAGCCAAGTCCAGGATGCCCTCCTGGATTGCCACTTTTTCTTCGGCAACCAGCGGATTGCCTTGGCCCTAGAAGCCGATCTGCTCTGGGGGTGGGTGGACTGGCTGCTGGATATGGGCTGTCAGATCCAGGCGGCCATCAGTCCCACACCGGATCCCCACTTGAGCACCCTTCCCATTGAGGCAGTGCGGGTGGGAGATCTGGGGGATCTGGAGGAGCTAGCACCCGGGGCTGACCTGCTGGTGGGCAACTCCCACGTGGCGCGCCTGGGCAAGCGGCTGGGGATCCCAGTGCATCGAATGGGGATCCCTATCTTCGACCGGCTGGGGGCCAACCACATCTGTCAGGTGGGCTATCGCGGCACCCTATCCCAACTGTTTGCCGTCGGCAACCTGCTGATGGAGCAGGAGGAAGCCCGTCACCCCAGCCCACCCCAGGTTTCTAGGCAGGGATTCTAAGGGATCCAGAGCTTCGAAGGGCAGCCCAAGTGCCCCTAGCTCCCCCAAACCCTCAAGTTCACGTTTCTAAGGAGAACCCTCATGCAAGTGGCCTTTACAACCCGCGACGGCAAGCACGTCAATGCCCACTTTGGCTGGGCCAACCAGATCGACCTCTACGAAGTCACCCCCGAAGGCTACCGATTTTGTAAGACCCTCACCTTTGGGGGCAACTTGGAGGCAGATGGCAACGAGGACAAGCTGGTGCCCAAGCTGCAGGCTTTGGCCGATGTCACCCTCATCTACGTGGCTGCCATTGGCAGCAGTGCCGCCGCCCGCCTGATCAACCGCCGCATCACCCCCATCAAAGTGCAGTCGGAAGAAGAATCCATCGAGAGCTTGTTGCAGCGCCTGGTAACCACCCTGCACAATCCTCCCCCCTGGCTGCGCAAAGTGCTCTTGGCCGAGCGCGCCCGCAAAGCCGAAGCCCCAAATCCCTCTACTTCCCCTGCGGAGGTTTAGCCATGACGGTTACCCCTCTTTCCCCCTCGACCAGCCCCATCCTGCAGGAGATCGTCCGCCAGCTGCGGGCGGCGGATCCCTACGGCACCTACCGCGCCTGGAGTGATGAGTTGCTGCTCAAGCCCTTTGTCGTCACCAAAGCCCAGAAGCGCCAAATATCCCTGGAAGGGGAGGTGGATCCGGCAGTGCGGAGCCGCATCCTCATCTACTACCGCGCCATTGCCGCCCTGATCGAAAAGGAGACGGGCCTCCTGGCTCAGGTGGTGCTGGATCTCAACAGCGAAGGCTTTGGTTGGGTGCTGGTCTTCTCAGGGCGGTTGTTGTTGGTGGTCAACACCCTGCGAGACGCCCATCGCTTTGGCTTTGACTCCCTCGAACAGCTCAGCGAAAAAGCCACTGCCCTTATCGACAAAGGGATCCAACTGGCCCGAACCTACCCCGAGGTGGGCCGGCTGTAGCCGCCTGCCTCCCCTTTTGTCTGTGCAGCAATTTCTTTAGCCATCAGGAGTGCCTTGCCCATGTTGAATGAGAGTGACGTTGAGAATGTTGTGAACGGCCTGGATTTCGAGCCCTTTGAACACCTCTCTGCCGACCAGCTCCGCAGCGAGATCAAGCGCCTAAACAGCAAAGCAGGCCAACTGAAAATGGATCTGCACGATCTGGCCGAGGGGCTACCCGACGGGTTCGAGCGACTCCCCGACTTGGCAGCCCGCACCTATGCCCTGTTTGCCCGGCTGCACACCCTCAGACAACGCTTGAAAACCCTGGAGACCTGCCGATGAGTTGGAACCACAACCGCCGTTGGAAAGACTTCCAAGCCCTAGTCAATGCCGAGGATTATTTCGCTTTTTTCGAGCTCCCCTACGATCCGCGGGTGGTCAATGTAAATCGCTTGCATATCTTACGCAAATTTGCTCAGTATCTGGCTCCTCTGGAGCACTTCCAGGGCAGCGAAGAAGAATGGCTGGAGCAAGCCCGGCAAGCGCTGGAAAAAGCGTATCAAACCTTTCTCACTTCTACCCCGCAGCAGGAGAAGCTCTTCCGAGTCTTTCAAGACTATGGTTGTCCGGATCCCGTTGGCGGCTGTGCCGGCTGCAGCTCTTCGGGAGAGCGGGGCGAATGCAGCCCTGGGATCCCTGCCTAAGATCTCTTGTTTACCCCTCGTCAGCTCTCTGGAGACTCCATCATGGCTACCTACACAGTTCACTTGGTTAACCCAAAACGACGGCTCGACACCTATATCTCAGTAGATGAAGATTCGACCATCCTAGAAGCGGCTGAGGATCAAGATGTGGATTTGCCCTCTTCCTGCCGCTCCGGTAGTTGTTCCTCTTGCGTGGCCAAAGTGGTAGAAGGAGAAGTCGATCAATCGGAGCAAACCTTTCTGGATGAGGAGCAAATAGCCAAAGGATTTGTGCTGCTCTGCGTGGCTAAACCTCGCTCCAATTGTACGATTCGCACTCACCAGGAAGCTTACTTGGTTTGATAGACGGCTGCTCTCCAGTTGCTCGCCGATAGGCTTAAGCAGCCTTTTTTCTATTTTTTTCTAGAATTAGGGATCCCTATATGTTGGCACCGCCCACCGTCCCTAAGATCTCAATAACCATATCTCCTCTCCAACTCATGAAGGTTGGAGAAGAAGGTCGCATCTACCAACTGCGCGGATCCGAAGCTGCTTGCGCCCAATTGCAGCAAATGGGTCTCACTCCAGGTACCTATCTCCAGGTTATCCAACATCACCCTGAGTGGATCCTACTCCTACCCAGTGGCCAACTTTCCCTTCCTGCTCATTTAGCTAAACCCATCTGGGTTTACATGGATCCCCGTTGCGCCTTGATGTCTACCCAAGAACCGAATAAGAAAACAATCTTAAATTTGCCAAGAGCCTTCTAAAATGTAGTCTATTTACCCAATTTTTAACCTGTAATGAGGGACACTCAAAGTAAGGGAAGCTCATCTCTTCATAACCTATCTTGATTTGGGAGCAAAGCCATGAACACCTGTTTGTTGCACCTGGGCTCCATCCTTAAAGCTGCTGAAGAGCTTAGCCTTGTGGAAAAGCCTTTCCCCAAGTTGCAACACATCCAACTCTGCACAGGACTAAGCCCAGAGGAAATCGTGCGGGCGCTGGAGCTAGAACCCAATCCCTTGGGTTGGCATCTAGAGCCAAGCCACAACCTGGCCGATGAATCGACGTATTGGGTGGGCGGACGACCTTGTGTCGGCTTGGTTATTGAGCGTTTTGCCTGACACTTGTTGCAGTTCGGATCCCCAAAAGGCTCTCAAGGGGGAGGAGTAGCCTGCAAAGCCATCTCAAAAGTTCACTGCAAACATTAGAAGTTAAGAGAAAACAAAGCTTTCCAGAAGGTTCACCCTAGACCAAATCTCCCTGGCCTGCCGGGGATCTTTTGAGGTATCGTTCAATCCAGTTCACGAATTGAGCTTAGGAAACAGACCTTAAACTAAGGTCTCTCGCCGGGCTGCCACGGCTTTGCGAGGAAGGTCTCCATGGCCGGGTTTAGGGTTTTGCAGATGCGATAGCAGGCGTGAACAAAGGAGAGCTACAGGGAAACGCTATGGAGTTCGAGGGCTATGGCTTATCAAATCTCAGGGGATTGTATCGGTTGCCACGCTTGCGTAGATAGCTGTCCTACAAAAGCTATCGTTGTCCAGGATGGGGAATACTGGATTAATCCTCTGTTGTGCAATGACTGCGAAGGTTTCTTCCCAGAACCTCAGTGCGTTAGCCTGTGTCCCGGTTCTGCCCCGCAGCCTTATGAAGCCATGAAGGGGCGCAACCGCACGGTCACGGCCCGCATTCGCAGCAGTCCACCTCTATTTTTGAACGGCCATAGCCAGGCTTTTGCTTCGTCAATTGTGGTCTGGGAAGCTTGCAATTTCCTATCTCAATTTCAATCTCTCAATCTGCAAAAGCAGGGAGATAACCAGGTTTGCTATCAGAAATCTGTTGGCCACAACCAGGGATCTCTGACCCTAACTCTATGTTTGGACGGGATCCCACAAAGTGCTCCGATCGATGTGCGAACTGCCTGTTTGCATCTTATTTTTGCTGCCTATGCCGCCGGGTTGGATAGCCCCTGGAAGGAATCCTTTGTTTTCACCGACTCACAATTGGAGTCCTATTTGGGCTGGGATAAACGTAAAGATCTGAGCAAGATGACCCGTCTCCACCTGTTCATGACCTGGATAGAGCAGCTCTGTCGGATTCAAGTCTCCATCGATTGGCCGGATCAGGGGCGGGTGAAGGGGTTTTCGGTACCGGCTGGCCCTCTGTGGAGGCTGCTCAAGATGCATCGCCACTTTCAAAAAGATGAGCAGGGCTGCAACCATCTGGTGGGCCTGACTTGGGCGATTCAGCCCGGCGAATGGACACGGTACTTTCTCAATCGACAAGGGTGCCGCCAGGGGCAAGCCTTTTATCAGTACAGCAGCCTGCCCCTATCCCTGCTGCAGGCCGTGATGAGCCATTGGCAACACCATGAAGGAGCCATGCGCCTGCTGCTGTGGCTGTTGTTCAAAGTGAGGATGGGGCGGCAACAGCGTCTGACGGTGCCCACCCTGATGCGAGTGGCCTACGGGGAAGAGCGACTGCAGGAAGCTTATCTCAATCTCCAAGAACGCAAACGGCTGGTGCGCACCTTTGAAAGCGATCTGGAGGTTCTCAACCACTACGGCCTCAAGCCGGAGTTCGATCCCCTCACCTATCCTTCTTCCATTCAACCCCTGTGGGCTCGCCTGGAAGCTGTGCCCGAGGATGCGGACGAGGCATTGAACTTTTGGATTGAAGATGCCAACAACGGTGGCTTGCTGACGGCTGCCGGGCCGCGGGGCAAGTGGGGACTCTTGATGCAGGCTCGCATTCAACGATTTCATCTGCCCTCCGACTGGCATCGTCAAGCAGTTCAAGAAGCCAGATCCCCAACCCGAGAATCGGGATCTCGGCGGCAGCGTAGGGCAAAGTCTGCGCCTGTTGCAACAGACTCGGATCTCCCTGGCCCTCCCGAAAACCCAAAAGACTTCCCCTCAAGCAAAGCTTTGCGTGGAGCGGATATCTCGGCGGCACGCCAGCAAAAGGGAATCAGCCAGCGGGAATTGGCCCAGAGGCTGGGGCGCAGCCAGAGCTGGGTGCGGGATGTAGAGAATGGGCGGCTTCAGATCAGCCTAAACGATCGCCAGCGCCTTATCAAAGCCCTGTATTTGGATCCCAGGCAACAGCAAGTCTAGGCCAGTCACTCAATTTGCTAATCCACCACTAATCCACGGCGATGACCACATCTGAGGCTTTGATGGCAGCATACGCTTCTTTCCCAACTGCTATGCCCAACCGTTCGGCAGAGTGCTTAGAAATAATGGCTGTTATTTCTATGCCTGGTGCAACTTCCAGAATAATTTCGGCATTGACCATGCCTACCTGGACACTTTTTACAGTTCCTTTAAACAAGTTGCGAGTGCTGATTTGCATGATTTCTCCTTTGTTGAACACTTAAAGCAACAGGGGTGTTGACCAAACTGAACAAGAAGGATCTCGGCAGATGGCCATTCAACATTGGTTTCAATACTATCAGATGCTTATCGTTGCCTCTGGGGAGGAATGGCTGCCGATAGTCTAGGTGTGTATCTACAGATACAAATTACAACCCAATTCCGACAGTCAAAAGCACCGAACCATTGGCGGATTTTCCTGCTCTGAGAGTTGTCACGGGTCAAAGAAAAATGGCTATGAAACGAAGAACTGCAATGTTATTCCTGGGGATCCTGGCCGCCCTGGCTTTGAGGTGGGGGTCGGCTCCCGGCTTGGCACAATCTCAGCCCATTTTGGTGGGGGCTGCGGTGAGCTTACAACCGGCTTTAACGGAAATCGACCGGTTGTTCACCGCCCGCTATCCCGACATCAAGGTTGAGTACAACTTCGCCAATTCCGGCTCTCTCCAGCAACAGGTGGAGCAGGGGGCTCCTTTGGACGTGGTATTTTTCGCAGCCGCCTCTTTTATGGACGCCCTTGCCAAGCAAAACCTGCTGGTGGAGGGATCCCGGCGAGATCTTCTCAGCAACCGCATGGCTTTAATTGTGCCTGCCAATGCCAGAACCAAGGTTCAGGATTTTGCCGACCTGGTGGCGGAAGAGATCCGGGTTCTGTCCATTGGGGATCTGCAGGCCATGCCCGCCGGACGCTACGCCCAGGAAATTCTCACCCAAGCAGGGGTGTTTGAGACGCTGCGGCCCAAGATGGTGTTTGCCAGCACGGTGCGGGAAATCTTAACGGCGGTAGAACAGGGCAATGCCGACGCTGGGATCCTGTTTACCTCGGATGCTCAGCTTTCAAATCGGGTGCGAGTAGTGGCTACGGCGGATCCCATTACGCCAATTATCTACCCGGTGGCCTTGGTGCGCGATACTCCCGCCGGACGGTCTTACTTGGAGTTTTTGACCTCAGGGGAAGCGGCAGAGGTGTTTGTGAAGTACGGCTTTATCCGCCTGTGAGGGATCCCTCTGCAATGGCGCGGATGAGTTACTCCAAATGAGCGACTACGACCTATCCCCGCTTTGGATCTCCCTACGGATTGCCAGCTTAGCCACAGCTATCACCTTTGGGGTGGGGACGCTGGCAGCTTATGGGATGTTGCACTACCGAGGTCGGTGGCGCTCTCTCCTCGAGGCCATCTTATTGGCGCCGCTGGTGTTGCCGCCCACCATGGTGGGGTTCCTATTGTTGCTGCTATTTGGTCGGCGAACCCTTCTGGGACAACTTTTGGCCTCGCTGAACCTATCGGTCATCTTCACCTGGTATGCCGGGGTGATCACGGCAGTGGTGGTGGCCCTGCCCCTGATGTACCGCACGGCCCTGGGAGCTTTCCAGCAGATCGACCCGACGCTGGTGGCGGCAGCCCGCACGCTGGGGGCAAGCAGGGCCAAGATTTTTACGCGGGTGCTGATCCCACTGGCCTTGCCGGGGATCCTAGCGGGGGTTACCCTCAGTTTTGCCCGCGCTCTGGGGGAGTTTGGCGCCACCTTGATGCTGGCAGGCAACATCCCAGGCCGCACGCAAACCCTGTCCATGGCCATCTTCTTTGCCGTTCAGGCGGGGGATATGCGGGGGGCGGCCATCAGCTCGGCCCTGGTCTTGGGGTTGTCCTTGGGGGTGATGACGGCAGTTAACCTTTGGTTTCAGCGACGGCCCTGGCAGCGACCTCCCTCTCGTCCTCTACAGGTTCTCACCAGAAGGGATCTGGATTTCTCAACTCCGGCCCCCCGCCTCTGGGTGGACATTGACAAGAAGCTGCCCCAGTTTGAGCTTCAGGCACAACTGAGCTGCGATGGGCGACCCCTGGGCTTGCTGGGGGCCTCTGGATCCGGCAAAAGCCTACTTTTGCGCTGCATTGCCGGGATCGAAACCCCGGATGGTGGGCGCATTTTGCTCAACGAGCGGGCGTTGTTTGACGCCGAACAGGGGATCCGGCTGCCCCCCGCTCAGCGACGGGTAGGGGTGATCTTCCAGAACTACGCTCTGTTTCCCCATCTCACCGTTGCCCAGAACATTGCCTTTGGGATCCCTGCGGGCTTGAGCGAAGCGGAAAAACAAGAGCGGATCCAGGCCCAGCTGCGGTTGGTCAAGCTGAAGGGCTGGGAAAACCGCTATCCCACGGAGCTCTCCGGAGGACAGCAGCAGCGGGTGGCCCTGGCGCGAGCCTTGGCTTCTGAGCCGGAGATCTTGCTGCTGGATGAGCCTTTTTCTGCTTTGGATGCCCACCTGCGCAGCCAACTGGAGCAGGAGATGGGGGAGATCCTAGCCGACTACAAGGGAGTCACGCTTTTGGTAACCCACAACATTGAGGAAGCCTTCCGCCTCTGCGGGGATCTGGCTGTAATGGAGCAGGGGCGAATCATTGCCCAGGGGGACAAGCGTCAGCTATTTGAGGCTCCCCCCTGCCTTAGTGTGGCGCAACTGACGGGTTGCAAAAACATCTCGCGGGCCAAGCTCCTGGGCCCTCAACGGGTGCTGGCCTTGGATTGGGGCTGTGAGCTGCAGGTACAGGGATCCCCAGCGGGAGAATACATCGCCATCCGCGCCCACCACCTCACCTTCAGGCCCGACGGGAAGCTGCCCAACACGTTTCCGGCTTGGCTGGTGAAGTGGAGCGAGACCCCCCACCGACTGACTCTCTTCTTTAGGCTGGGCGGTCCTCCTGCCCACAGCCAGGACTACCACCTGCAAGCCGAGGTGTGGCGGGAGCGCTGGCGAGAGGTGGAAGGTTGGGGATCCCCGTGGTGGCTGCAGTTGGATCCCCGGCATCTGATGGTGTTTTGAGTCTGGGCTTAACACCCGTCAAGTGGGTTCTTCGCCCAGGCAATAGCCCCGCGGGGTAATCAGCCGGTCTCCATGGCGAAAGGTCTGAGAGTTGCCGATAAGAACCAGGGTGAGCATGTCCACCTCCTCTGGATCCAGCTCCCCTAGGGTGGTGAGGTGGAGGGTTTCGCCGGGGCGGTAGAGGTTGCGGGCCAAAGCCACGGGGGTATGGGCGGGTCGGGCCTGCAGAAAGATCTGTAGAGCCTTGAGGAAGGGATCCACCCGCTGCCGGGAGCGGGGGTTGTAAAGGGCCACCACAAAATCGGCAGCTGCAGCCGCCTGCAGGCGTTTTTCGATCACCGGCCAAGGGGTAAGCAGATCCGAGAGGGAAATGGCGCAGAAGTCGTGCATCAGCGGAGCCCCCAGCCGGGCAGCAGCCGCCTGGAAGGCAGAGATCCCCGGCAGCACCTCCAGAGAAGGGCGGATCCCATCCCAGCCAGAGCGGGCCAAGCACTCCAACACTAGCCCCGCCATGCCGTAAATGCCCGCATCCCCCGAAGAAATCACCGCCACCTTCAGCCCCTGCTGCGCCCAAGCGATGGCCTGTTTGGCCCGCTGCAGCTCTTGGGTAATGGGAGAGACCTCCCGGATTTGGCCGGGGTGCAAAAGGGGATCCACCAGATCCAGATAAAGCTGGTAGCCAACAACCACATCGGCCTGAGTTAAAGCCATACGGGCAGCCAAAGTCAATTGACCCAGATCCCCAGGACCAGTGCCGATGAGCCAGAGGTGGCCGCTGCGAGGGGAATACTCCTGCGCCGCGCGGGCAATGGCCAGGGTGCAGGCCCCTTCGGTTTCTGACGTGAAGACCTGCTTGGGGCAGAGAAGAGTTGCCTTCCCCTCCGCAACGCAAGAGGGCCTCTCAAAAGCTCGGTCACCTCTTCCCCAGATCTGAGCCGCCAAAAGAGCAGCCGCCTCGGCTACGGAGGGAGTGCCCACCGCCTGCCGCACCGCCTCCGAAGGGTGGGGCACTGGGATCCCAGCCAAAGCCTCTGCCGAGAAAAACTCAATGGGCCAGCCATAGGCTTGGGCCAGCTCCAGAAGACCTGGCTCGTTTTGCTTCAGCTCCAAGGTGGCCAAGCCGGCAATGGCCTCAAAAGCCAGCCCCTGGGCCTGCAACAGGCGGCGCAGGGATCCCTCTAGCCAAGCGCGGGTGGTGCCCCGCTCGCAGCCCACCCCCACCCACAGCACCCGCGGATGCCAGTGCACTGTCGGGATCCCCGTGGGAGGGGAGAGGTATTCCCCAATCCAGATCTGGGCAACGGGATGGGGAGGAGAGGAGGCCACTAGGGGATGATCTGCCGGCCAAGCTTGTCGCCAAAGCCGCGTGCCGCAGGTCTGGTGAACGGCCACCGGCTCTCCCCGCGTCAAGGCGGCTGCCACCCCGTTCCAATCTCCAGCGCCCCGCCGCCAGCCGTAGGGATCCCCCAGCAAATCCAAAGGCGGGATCCCCAGCCCCTCGGAAGCAGAGGTGAGAACCGGCTGGGCTCCCAAGGTAGCGGCCACCTGCCGCGCCAGGGCATCGGCCCCCCCCACATGTCCCCCGCACAGGCTAATGGCCCAGCGACCGGCTTCGTCCACCACCACCACCGCTGGATCCCGCTGCTTGTCCTGCAGGAGAGGGGCAATGAGCCGCACCACCGACCCTGCGGCCAAGATGAAGAGACAGCCCTGCACCTGGGGCCAGGTTTGGGCAACGGCTTCTGCTAGGGAGCCTGGCGCTGTGGGATCCTTGGGATCCCCGTAGGCTTGCCAGGGGGAGGGCAGCCCCTGCGGTTCAGCTTTGCTCCAGCAGATGACCTCCTTGCCTAGGAGGGGGATCAGGGAGTCGGCCAACCAGCGGGCGCGCGGGCTGGGGGCAAACAGAGCAAGCTTCATCGAGCGTGGGCCAAGGCCAGGATTCTCCCCGGATCCTATACTGGACATAGAGCCACCCGCGAAGGGACAAGTGCCGATGGTCATCCCACCTGGACTGATGCTGCCCCTAATCCCCCTGGAGGTTTTGCTCTCCACGAAGGGGCTGATGTTTTTGCTGCTATCGGCCTATGGGGGGGCCATGTGGACATTCTTAAGCGGCGCTCCCCGCGTCCACACCATCATCGTGCCGGACTTGGAGCAGGCCAGAGGGTTTTACGAGAAGGTGTTGAAACTGCCGGAAGCGGAGCTGCCCCTGCAGTACTACTACGGCTACGAGCAAAGCATGGTCGGCTACAGCCTAGGATCCGCTTACTTTCCAGGGGATATTGGCCTCAGTCCCCGCTTCGATGCCAAAGCCCGTCCCACCTCTGGGCCCACCCAATTGGATACCCCCGGACTTTGGTACCAACTCTCCGACAATGTGCAATTGCACGTGATCCCTGGCTCTACAGATCCCTATGCGGGGTCCGGTTCTTACGGCAACGCCTCTAGGCCTAGCTCCTCATCTGCTTCTGCTTACGGGACTGTACCGGCAGCGGGCCGCAGCAGCGGCGTTCGCTATCGCCATGTCAGCTACGAGCGGGAATCCCTCAAGGCCCTCCTGAAGCGAATCAACAAGCAAGGGATCCGCAACAGCATTCGCTCCGAGAAACCCTTTGTCTTTTGGGTGCGGGATCACCAGGGTCAGATCATCGAATTTGCCGAACTGAAAGGCTGACGGGATCCTCTAAGATTGGTAAAGGAAAGCCAAAAGTCGGCGGCGGGGGGATGCCAACGATGAAACGGGTGCTGCTGCTGGTGCTGTGTTTGCTGTGGCTCGGGGTGTGGGGCGGCCAGCCGGCCGTGGCTCTGTCGCGGGCCAAAGACAATCCGGTGGTGAGCGTGCAATCCCCAGCCAAGGACTTCATCACCACCGAGTCGGGATTGCAATACTACGACATCACTCAAGGCAGTGGGCCTTCGCCTCAGCCGGGGCAAACGGTGGTGGTGAACTACGTGGGCAAACTACAGGATGGCACCATCTTCGATAGCTCCTACAGGCGCAATCAGCCTTTTATCTTCACCTACGGAGTAGGGCAGGTGATCCGTGGCTGGGAGGAAGGGCTGGCCACCATGCGAGTGGGGGGCAAGCGCTACTTGCGCATTCCGCCGGAGTTGGCCTATGGCAGCCGCGGCGCCGGCGGCGTGATCCCCCCCAATGCCACCTTGGATTTTGAAGTGGAGCTCCTGGCCATCCAGTAGATTCAGATCTTGCAGAGACCGAATATCCAAGCGGCATTGGGCTTGTGCAGGAACTCCCTTCCCCGGAACTGTCTTCTTCTTGGCGGCCCAGTTCTCTAGCAGCAGATCCTGCCCTAGAAAAAGCTCGCCTGCGCCAGCACTTTCGCCAGCTACGGCAGAGGTTGGACAGATCCCTTATCAGCCAGAAGATCGTGGCTCATTTGGCCTCTTGCCCCCAACTTTTGGCCGCCAAAACCATCCTGGCCTATGTGGCCTTCGGCTCCGAGGTGGACTTGGGATCCCTGTTTGTCCTTTTCCCGGAGAAGCAGTGGGGGATCCCCCGTTGTCTGCCGCAGCGGCAAATGCAGTGGCACCGCTACCAGCCGGCTGAGCTTGTCCCCAACTGCTGGGGCTTGCTGGAGCCTTCTCCCGGCAGCACAGTTATCGACCCCACCGAGGCGGATTTGATCCTGGTGCCTGCCCTGGCCTGCGATCGGTGGGGAAGGCGTTTGGGCTATGGCGGCGGCTATTACGACCGCTTTTTGGCCGCTTTGCCGGATCCCAGTGTGCCCAAGTGGGGCATTGTCCCCCAAGCCTGCCTACTGGAGCAGCCCCTGCCTCAGGATCCTTGGGATCAGCGCCTGGATGGGATCCAAACCGAGGAAAGGTTCTACGAGACGGGGATCCCCTAGACTAAAGAGGGTGGGCCTTGGAGGAAAAACGATGAGCCAAGTTTGGAAGCCGGCGCAGTGGCTAACCCAAAAGCTGCGTCTTGTCTGCATGAGCTTTGGCTGTGTGGCATTGGCGGTGCTCTTGATGGGCTTTGGGGCGATCCCCCTGCAACTGAAGGATCTCCACGTCACCCCCTGTCCCGATACCCCCGAATACACCAACCTGGTGACCAGCAACGGCAACCCCATACCGGCCAGGTGCCTGTTCGTCGAAGGCACAGTGGTCAACCGCTCCAAAAATACCCTGCTGAACGCGGATGTCTTCGGTCGGCTTTACGATGCCAACGGCAACGAGGTTCTGCCGGAGCGTACCCGCCTGGGGGCCATTGCAGAAGTTCCTCCTGGCGAGAGCCCTTTTTCAATTCGCATCTCCGTGCCGGTGACCAGCCCCCTGCCCCTCACCCTGGAGCAATTCAAGGCCAGCGGCTTCAGCGGCACCGTGCGTCGTTAACGTCTAAAGCTGGCGGGTGAACTCCACCTGGGTGGGGCGCTCAGGCAAATGGAGCTGGGCGACCACAGGCGGCGTTTGGGCGATCAGCCGGCCCCGGCGGAAGACATACAGGCAAGCCGGTTTCAGGCGAATAGCTTCGACGGCATCAGCAGCTTGGAGCACCACCAGATCGGCATAGCAACCGGGTTCTAGGCCGTAGCCTTCCAACCCCAGAATGCGGGCCGGATTCTCCGTAACCGCCAAGAAACACTGGCGCATCTGCTCATAGCCTGTCAGGTGGGCGGCGTGGATGGCCATGTGGGCCACCTCCAGCATGTTGCCGCTGCCCAAAGGGTACCAGGGATCCATCACGCAATCCTGGCCAAAGGCCACCGTCAAGCCTGCGTCCATCAGCTCGGGCACCCGGGTCAGCCCCCGCCGCTTGGGGTAGGTGTCGTGGCGCCCCTGCAGCACTAGGTTTACCAGCGGGTTGGCAACCACCCCCAGCTCCGCCTCGGCCATTAGAGGAATTAACTTGCTCACGTAGGCGTTGTCCATCGAGTGCATCGAGGTTAGGTGGGAGGCGGTCACCCGCCCCTGCAAGCCCAGCCGCAGCGTTTCGTAGGCCAAGGTTTCCACATGGCGCGAAAGCGGATCGTCCGTCTCGTCGCAGTGCAGATCCACCCGCAGGCCGCGCGCCGCAGCAATCTCGCACAGGGCCCGCACCGAAGCTGCTCCCTCGGCCATCGTCCGCTCGAAGTGGGGGATCCCGCCCACCACCTCCACCCCCAAATCCAGAGCCTTCTCCAGAAGCTGCACCGCCCCTGGCGAGCGATAGTAGCCATCCTGGGGAAAGGCCACCAGTTGCAAATCCAAGTAGGGAGCCACTTTTTGCTTGACTTCCAGCAGCGCCCGCACCGCCAACAGGTTGGGATCGCACACATCCACATGGGTGCGGATGGCCAGGATCCCACGAGCCACCGCCCAGTCGCAATAGGTCAAGGCCCGCTCCATCACCGCCTCGGGGGTCAACAGCGGCTTCAACTCCCCCCAGAGGGCGATCCCTTCCAACAGCGTCCCCGATTGGTTGATGCGCGGGATCCCATAGGTGAGGGTGGCATCCATGTGAAAGTGGGCATCCACGAAGGGGGGCGACACCAAGCGGTTGCTGACATCAATTTCTTGGGGGGCAGTGGCTTGTAAGTTGCTTTCCAGAGCCACAATGCGATCCCCCTGGATACCGATATCGATTCCCTTGCGGCCATCCGGCAAATTGGCCCGGCGCAAAATGAGATCCATATGTTGTGGCTATTTGTTTGAACTTAGGATGGAAAGAAGCAACTACAGTTGACTGAATGATAGGCCAAATCAGATAAAGATGTCTTAAATTACCTCAAAGCCCGAATTTAGGAAACCAGTTGATTGGGTTATTGCTCACTTTATAAAAGAGGGCTGTAGTCCCCAACAGCATCCGGTTGTGCAAGATATCAACCAAGTAGTCAGAGGGATAATCTATCGAGAGCTGATTTGAGAGGACTTGGCCCTTACATCCATTCCAACCGTCAGCGAAACTTCGTTGTCCATTACAAACAAGCTCCTTCTCAAAAAATTGTATTTCAGGATACATATTTTCAGGGATCTCCCCCTTAGGATAAGCCGAGCAGTAACCCGATCTCGAACTAACCTCAACAGAAGCGACTATGGCACGTTTAGAACTCTCCCGGCGGGACTTCTGCCTGCGTTCTGGGGCTTTTGTGGCTGGCCTGATGGGGAGCCGCTGGTTGGTTCGCGATGCCGCGGTGGCTCAAGGAACCAAGCTGAAGGTGGCCGGGGTTTATACGGTTCCCATTGAGCAGCAGTGGGTGAGCCGGATCCATAAAGCCTTGATGGCTGCCCAGAAGCGGGGGGATATTGACTACACCTGGTCAGAGTCAGTTTCCAACACCGACTACCCACGGGTGCTGCGTCAGTATGCCGAGAGCGGCGTCCAACTGCTGGTGGGTGAGGTCTTCGGGGTGGAGCGGGAAGCGCGGGAAGTAGCCAAAGACTATCCCAAGGTCAGCTTTTTGATGGGATCCAGCCTCAAGCCGGATCCTGCCCTGAGCAATTTTGCCGTGTTTGACAACTACATCCACGAGCCTTCCTATCTGACGGGAATGGTGGCCGGGGGGCTGACCCGCTCCAAAATCATCGGCATGGTGGGGGGCTATCCCATTCCAGAAGTGAACCGCCTCATGAATGCTTTTATGGCAGGGGCGAGGGAACTGCAGCCGGAGGTGAAGTTTTTGGTCACCTTTATCGGCAGTTGGTTTGATCCCCCCAAAGCCAAAGAGGCGGCTTTTGCCCAAATTGATGCCGGTGCAGATATCCTCTATGCAGAGCGGTTTGGGGTATCTGATGCCGCCAAAGAGAGGGGCGTTTTGGCCATCGGCAATGTGATCGATACCCAGCCGGACTACCCGGAAACGGTGGTGGTCAGTGCCCTGTGGCACATGGAACCCACCATCGACAGAGCCATTGCCGCGGTGAAGGCCGGAGAATTTAAGGCAGAGGACTACGGGATCTACAGCATGATGAAATATGGGGGATCCAGCCTCTCCGACTGGGGAACCTTCGCCGACAAGGTTCCGGCTGAACTGAAAGCTAAGGTGATGCAGAGGCAGGCAGAGATTCTGGCAGGGTCTTTTGTTGTAGCCATCGATGATAGCGAACCCAAGTCCACCCTCTGAAGCGCCTTTGGCCTTGAAGGTGGTGGGCATTACTAAGCGCTTTGGTGCTCTGCTGGCCAACGACCAGATTGATCTTGAGCTGCGGGCCGGGGAGATTCTGGCCATCTTGGGGGAAAATGGGGCGGGCAAAACGACGCTGATGAATATCCTGTTTGGGCACTATGTTCCCGATCAGGGTCAGGTGTGGGTGTTTGGTCGGCCCCTCAAGCTGGGATCCCCGGCGGCTGCCCTGGCGGCAGGGATAGGCATGGTGCATCAGCATGTGGTCTTGGCCGATAATCTGTCGGTGCTGGACAACATTCTTCTGGGCACTCAGCCCCTGTGGCACCTGTGGTCTCGGCGGCGAGAGGGACGGCGGCGCATCCAAAAGCTAGCTGAGGAATTGGGGTTGGCCGTGGATCCCGATGCCCTGGTGGGATCCCTGACCTTAGGGGAGCGGCAGCGGGTGGAGATCCTCAAGGTGCTGTATCGAGGGGCGCGGATCCTGATTTTGGATGAGCCTACGGCGGTGTTAACCCCACCGGAAATTGAGCCGTTTTTTCACACCCTACGGCAGATGGCCGGTCGCGGACTGGGGATCCTGCTGATTTCCCACAAGCTCCAGGAGGTGATGCGCATCAGTGACCGGGTGATGGTGCTGCGCTCAGGGCGGGTGGTGATGACGGGCAAGACGGCTGAGATCCATCCCACAGCTCTGGCGGAAGCGATGGTGGGGCAGCGGTTGGCGGCAGTGGTCAAAGCCCCTTTGTCTCCGGGGGAGACGGTCTTAGAGTTGCAGCAGGTCTCCTGTCGGGTGGGGCAGCAGCATCTGGAGCAGGTTTCTTTGACGGTGCGGCGTCACGAAATCGTGGGTATTGCCGGGGTGGCGGGCAATGGGCAATCCGTCCTGGCAGATCTGGTCTGTGGGGTGATCCGGCCCCACCAAGGTCATCTCCATCTGCATGGCCGAGTCCTGCGGCTGATCTCTCCTGCTGAGATGGTGCGGCAAGGCATGGCCCGGATCCCAGAAGACCGCCACAAAACTGGGCTGATTGGTTCCCTTAGCCTGTGGGAGAATTGGGTGATCGAGCGCTATCGGGATCCCGAATTCTCGCGGTGGGGGATCCTGCGTCACCGGCAAATCTATCAGCAGGCTCACACCTGGCTACAGACCTACGATGTGCGGGGGCTCCAGAGGGGGGATCCGCGGCAGGCGCTCCAGATGCCAGTGCAACTGCTGTCCGGCGGAAATATGCAAAAAGTGATCCTCTCGCGGGAGCTGTGTCGGGATCCCCAGGTGATTGTGGCTCACCAACCGACGCGGGGACTGGATCTGGGGGCTGTGGCCTATGTGCATGCCCAACTTCTGGCAGCAGCCCGGGCTGGAGCCGGGATCCTGCTCATTTCCGAAGACCTGGATGAATTGCTGAGTTTAGCGGATCGAGTGGCGGTGCTCTATCGCGGTCGGCTTTCCTCGGCAGTCCCGACCCAAACCACAACGGTGACCGCCTTGGGGTTGCGTATGGCCGGGCAGGAGGTGGCCGATGCGTGTTGAACCTCGTTCCACTGTGCCCCTTTGGCTGATCCTGAGTGCGCCGATGGCAGCCATTGTCCTGGCTTTCCTCTCCTGTAGCCTGCTGATCCTGTGGACGGGATCCCCGGTTTTGGCAGCCTATGGAGCTTTGCTGCGGGGAGCGGTGGGATCCCCCTTTGCCCTAAGCGAGACCTTGACTCGGGCCGTTCCTCTGATCCTGACGGGATTGGCGGTGGCGGTGTGTTTTCGGGCCAAGTTGTGGAACATCGGTGCGGAAGGCCAGTTTTATGGCGGGGCTCTGGTTGCCAGCCTCTTGGGCACCGGTGGGCTTTTGCTGCCGCGCCCATGGTTGGTGTTGGTGCTGCTGCTGGCGGGCTGGATTGCTGGAGGGCTGCTGCTGTGGATCCCGGCCTGGCTCAAGACCCAGTTCCAGGTGGACGAAGTGGTGACCACCTTGCTGCTCAATTTTGTCATTCTTCTTGGGATCAGCTATCTCCTGGAAGGCCCCCTCAAAGATCCTCTGGCTCTCGGTTGGCCCCAAGGTCGTGCCCTGGCGGAGAGTGCTCTTCTGCCGCGGCTGATTCCCCGCAGTCGTCTCCACGCTGGTTTAATCATCGCCCTGCTTGCTGCCCTGGGGGTGTGGGGGCTGGAGCAGTTCACCGTTTGGGGCTTAGAAATGCGAGCCGTAGGCGCCAACCCAGAAGCGGCCAGGTTCCTCGGCATCCCAGTCCGGAGAGTTATTTTATATACCTCATTGTTGGGAGGTGGGCTGGCAGGCTTGGCGGGAGCTTGTGAACTTCTCGGGCTCAAGGGCTATCTCACCTTGGATTTATCCCCGGGCTTTGGCTACACCGGCATTGTTGTTGCCCTGTTGGCCCAACTGCATCCCTTGGGAGTGGTGGGGGCCGCAGTTTTCATTGCCGGGGTTTATGTGGGAGCCGATACCATGGGGCGTAGCTTGGGCGTTCCCACCTATCTTGCCGATGTCATTGTTGCTGCTGCCCTGCTGTGGATGTTGGTCTGCATGGGATTGGCCCGTTATCGTCTGCGCTGGGACTGAGCACCCGTGTCTGCACTCCTGAGTCTAATCAGCTTAATCAGCACCACCAGCTTTTGGGTGGCCACCCTGCGCATTGCCACTCCCTTGCTCTTTGGCACTTTGGGCGAAGTCCTCTGTGAGCGGGCCGGCGTTCTCAATTTGGGCATCGAAGGGATCATGACCCTGGGGGCCATGACCGGTTGGCTGGTGGTCTATCAGGGATCCGGATTGTGGTGGGGCGTAGCCTTTGCTGCCACCCTAGGTGCCGGCGTGGGCTTGATTCACAGCCTGTTGACCGTCCGCCTTGGGGTTTCCCAGCACGTCACCGGCATCGGCATCACCCTCTTGACCATTAATGCCGCCTATTTTGTCTATCGCATGGTCCTGCCCCAGGTCACCTCTCCTCCCAAAATCGTCCCCTTCAGCCCTTGGCCGATCCCGGGTCTCTCCAGCCTGCCCTTTCTGGGAGAAACCCTGTTTACCCAGCCGCCCCTCACCTACCTCAGCCTTCTCCTGGTGCCCCTCATGGCCTACATCCTCTACCGAACTCCGCTGGGCCTGGCCGTGCGCATGGTTGGAGAAAATCCCCAGGCTGCCGCTTCCCAGGGGATCCCGGTCTATGCCGTTCGCACCGGAGCGGTGATGGTGGGCAGCGCTCTCATGGCGGTGGCCGGCGCTTTTTTAACCCTCTCTGCGTTCGATGCGTTTTTCTTCAATATCGTCAATGGGCGGGGGTGGATTTGCATTGCTCTGGTGGTTTTTGCCGCTTGGGATCCCTGGCGAGCCTTAGGAGGAGCGTTGCTGTTTGCCGGGTTTGATGCTTTGCAATTGCGCCTTCAGCAGCTTTGGGGTAGCCGGATCCCCTATCAGTTTTTCTTAATGTTGCCCTATCTGCTCAGTATTGTGGCGTTGATTTTGGTCTCTCGCCATGCCAAAGCGCCCCGCGCCCTTTTGATCCCCTTTCGCCCTGAAGAACGGATTTGACTACTGGACTTTCAAGAAGCCGAAAATTACTCCCATTGAGCCTTTGCCCTTGCCCCAGAAGCCTGTATGTCTTACGTCAAGACGATTGTCTGTTTCGCCAACTCCAGAAAAATGGCCGGTCGCTGTATTGCCGGCAAGGAATGGCAGAACGGAGAGCCAGGAGAATGGGTGCGTCCTGTCAGCAGCCGCCCGTCACATGAGGTCTCTGAACATGAGAGGTACTACGAGAGCGGTGGCGACCCAGAACTTCTTGATATTCTCTGTGTCTCTTGTGATACACCTCAGCCACTACCTCACCAGAGGGAGAACCACGTTATCAATCCAAAGCACCGCTGGAAAAAAGTTGGCCACCTGCCTTGGGAGGATATCAACAGTTGGCTAGACAACCCTGAGAATCTCTGGGGCACTGGCGAGAGCAGCTATGCTGGGTGGAACAACCGGTTAAGTGTCGGGCGAGAAAGCGGAGTTTCTCTTTACCTTGTACCGGTCGAGCATTTGCGTCTGTTGGTTGGTTACAAGGCACCAGGATACCCGAATTCTAAGCGTAGAGTACGCGGCGAGTTTGTATACAAGGGAGTAAAATACTGCATGGATGTTACCGATCCTGTGATTGAACGGGATTTCCTAATGGGCGAAGACGGTCAATATGACATCCCCGATCCGGTGCTGTGTGTTAGCCTTAGCGATCCCTACTTGGGCTATTACTACAAGCTGATAGCGGCTGTTCTCTACTCAGGTCGACTCATATGAAATCAGAGATCTACACGATTGGTCACTCAAACCACGAGATTGATTTTTTCATAGACTTACTGCGCCAGTACAACATCACCGGTATTGGCGACGTTCGCTCACGTCCATATAGCCGTTACGTCCCTCAATATTCACAAGAAAAGTTGAAAAGTGCTTTAGCGGCAGCAGGTATTGCTTACGTCTTTCTGGGCAAAGAATTGGGAGGACGTAGCGAAAATCCGAGCTGCTATGATCAGGGTAGGATTCAGTATGAACGACT
Source organism: Thermostichus sp. MS-CIW-38 (assembly GCF_054058415.1). Classification (NCBI taxonomy): domain Bacteria; kingdom Bacillati; phylum Cyanobacteriota; class Cyanophyceae; order Thermostichales; family Thermostichaceae; genus Thermostichus; species Thermostichus sp. MS-CIW-38. The sequence continues at coordinate 43,498 of NZ_JBSSAH010000017.1, forward strand.
GGCAAATGAGCCAGCCTTCCTCGAAGGGATCGACCGTCTGATCCAAGGTTCTAGTCGGTATCGGATCGCACTGATGTGTGCTGAGAAAGACCCTATTGAATGTCATAGATCGTTGCTGGTGGCGCGTAAACTTTTTCAAAGTGGGATTCCGGTCAACCACATCTTGGCCAATGGCTCTTTGGAGACTCATGAGGCTCTAGAATCTCGTCTTCTTGCCCTTTGCAAACTTCCAGAGGGGGACTTGTTTAGAAGTCGGGAAGAGTGTATAGCCGAAGCCTATCTCATTCAAGGCAGGCGTGTCGCCTATCGAGATGAGAAAATGTCAAAAAATGATGAGCGGAGCGCGAGGCCATGAAGATATTTACGATAGGGTTTACGAAGAAAAGTGCAGAGCAATTTTTTAATCGCTTAAAACAGCCTGGTCTGGTTCGAGTTGTTGATACTCGACTTAATAACACCTCGCAACTGGCGGGATTCACGAAAAAGAGGGATCTAGAGTTTTTTCTTCGCGAGATCTGCAAGCTTGGATATGTTCATTTGCCGGAACTTGCACCAACTCAAGAGATTCTCGATGCTTACAAAGCCAGTGGTGAATGGTCTAACTACGAGAGACAGTTTTTGTCGCTGATGGCCGAGCGTCGCATTGAAGATCAAGTGGATAAAAGTATTCTCGATGGAGGGTGTCTGCTTTGTAGTGAAGCTACTCCTGAGCACTGTCATCGTAGGCTGGTTGCTGAATATTTGCGCAGAAAATGGGGTGATGTTGAAATCGTGCATCTATGATAACTAAGAGCTGGCACTACGGATTTTTCCGATTTATGCAGCTACTCCGAGTTGCAGCAGGATTCCGGCAACACGGAGCGAAAGGGATCCCTGACTGCCCAACCGATTTGGAAACTCTCTCACCGACAGCAAGCTCAATACAGGGATCCCCGCTTGGGCAGATCCAACACATTGACATCTTTGGGGTTGACCTTGAGCAGATGATGGGCGAGCAGGAAGCCTGTGATCGTCTGGGTTTGGCTGCCCCATGCGTACCTCGGTTGGGTCATGGAAGTATTCCGCCTACTTTTGTTCGGGAATGACCTTGGTTTGAATGTTGCACCCGTTGCTGATGACATCGCCGTACTGTTGCCCCCGCAACACTGGGCCAGTGTTTGCCGCCGTTGCTTTTGGATCCCAAGTTCCTGCTGTCAGCTAGCGTGTATGGTAGATGAAAGCTTGTTTTTGGGTCTTTCCCCGTCCCCATGCCCAGGGCTAGCACCTCTCGCCATCAGACCGACCCCCGCTTCAGCTCTGCTATCGCTCCACGACGCTTTCCCGAACAGGCCAAAGGGTTAAAGCCCCACCAACAAAAGCAACTGCAACGGCTTTACCAACTGCGCCTACCCCCCAACCGCCTGGTGACGGTGGAGTTTGCCCAACGGCTGGGATCCCTGACCCAAGATCTGGAAGGTCAGCCCATCAGCGTTTACCTCAACCGGCGCGGCCAGGTAATCCGCGTGGGGCTGGGATCCCCTTTTGAAACCCAGATCCCGGCTTGGGAATTGCCCCGCCAGGGGGCCGAGCGCCTATCCGGGATCCGCTGCATTACCACCCAAATGGGGGAGGGGGGCCCCGGTCAAAAAGCGCTGACGGCCATGGCCCTGCAGCGTTTGGATGCCCTCATCACCCTTTCCGTGTCCAAGTCAGGAGGGCACCGACGCCGGGGAGGAGCGGCTACGGGCTTTGTTCACCGGGCCTATCTGGCCCATCTGCTGCCGGAGGGAGAGCGCCGTTGGCAGGTTTCTGAGCCTTTGCCTTTGGGGATCCTGGCAGAACAGGATCTGCAGGAGCTGGTGGCGGAGCTAGAAGATGGCTTTCGGCGCCAGTTGACCGCCCGCCAGGTGGATCTGGATCAGGATCGGGCCATCCTGGTGGGGCTGCAGGAGTCCGGGCAGAGCTACGAGGATCTCATGGATGGGTTGGCGGAGCTGAGCCGCCTGGTGGAGAGTGCCGGCGGACAGGTGCTGCAAGCCCTCTGGCAGAGGCGGGAAGGCCCCAATTCGGCCACGGTAATCGGATCCGGTAAGGTGCAAGAGCTGGCTCTGCTGGTCCAGGATCTGGGCGCTAACTTGGTGGTGTTCGACCGGGAACTTACCCCCAGCCAGGTGCGCACCTTGGAAGAGGCCCTGGGAGTGCGGGTGGTGGATCGCAGCGAGGTGATCTTGGATATTTTTGCCCAGCGGGCCAGAACCCGGGCCGGAAAATTGCAGGTGGAGCTGGCGCAACTGCAGTATTTGCTGCCTCGCCTGGCCGGTCGCGGTCGCACCATGTCTCGGCTAGGTGGGGGCATCGGCACCCGTGGCCCGGGGGAAACCCAACTGGAAATGGAGCGGCGGGCCATCCAGCGACGCATCACCAAGCTGCGGCAAGAGGTGGAAGAGCTGCGCCGCCACCGCCAGCGGCTGCGCCAACGGCGCGAGGCATCCCAAATTCCTGTGGTGGCCCTGGTGGGCTACACCAACGCCGGCAAATCCACCCTCCTCAATGCCCTCACCCATGCCCAGGTCTACGTGGCCGACCAACTCTTTGCCACCTTGGATCCCACCACGCGGCGGCTGGAGCTGCCCGACCAGCAGGCGGTGCTGTTGACCGACACAGTGGGATTTCTAACCGAATTACCAGACCAACTGGTGGATGCCTTTCAAGCCACCCTGGAAGAGGTGACGGAAGCCGATGCCCTACTACATGTGGTGGATCTCTCCCACCCCAACTGGGAGGGGCAAATCGAGGCGGTGGAAACATTGCTGGACGAGATGCCCTTGGCCACCGGCCCCCGGCAGCTGGTGTTTAACAAAATCGACCGCCTGGATCCCGAATGGGTAGAGGATGTGCGCCTGCTCTACCCGAAGGCCCTGTTTGTTTCCGCCACCACCGGCCAAAACCTGGATCAGTTGCGCCACACCCTGGCCCAATTTGCTGCAGTTCTAAGCCCCAACCCCTTCGATAGTCAGGAACCCAAGGATCCCTAAAAGCATTCCATAAGGATTTCCAAACCTGCATAGCTCATCTTCATCCGCCGTCAACATAAACATTCAGTTACATTGAGATCAGGATTGTGACCCGACTTAAAGTTAGGGAGAGAACATGGCCACCACTGCAGTTGCACCTCAAGTCGCACCTCGCCTGGCCCAGCCCCATCTGACGCTGCAAACTCTGCCCATCGGGGCCGACACCCTTGCCATTCGCTCCCAAGATTGGGATCGGGATCGATTTGACATCGAATTTGCTCTGGAAAATGGCACCACCTACAACTCCTTCTTGATTCGCGGCGAGAAGGTGGCCCTCATCGACACCTCCCACGAGAAGTTTCGCCAGTTGTACCTGGATTGCCTGCAAGGGATCCTAGATCCTGCCCAGATCGACTACCTGGTGGTCAGCCACACCGAGCCAGATCACAGCGGCCTAGTCGGTGATCTGCTGGAGCTGGCGCCCCAGATGACGGTGGTGGCCTCCAAGGTGGCCATGCAATTTCTGGAAGATCTGGTGCATCGGCCCTTCCGGCGGCTGGTGGTGAAACAGGGAGATCGCTTGGATCTGGGCAAAGGGCACGTTCTGGAGTTCATCTCGGCCCCCAACCTGCACTGGCCCGACACCATCCTCACCTACGACCACGGCACCCAGATCCTCTACACCTGCGACGTGTTTGGGATGCACTACTGCGACGATTTCGCCTGGGACGAACATCCCCACCTGTTGCAGGCCGACTTCAAGCTCTACTACGACTGCCTCATGGGGCCCAACGCCCGCTCGGTGTTGTCCGCCCTGAAGCGCATGGAAGCCTTGCCTCCTATCGCTGCCATTGCTACCGGCCACGGCCCCCTGCTGCGCCATCACCTGTCCGACTGGGTGGGGCAATATCGCACCTGGAGCCTCGAGCAGGCCAAAGCTGAACGGATGGTGGCAGTGTTCTACCTGTCGGGATATGGCAAGGCGGAAACCTTGGCTCAAGCCATTGCCCGTGGGATCCAAAAAACCGGCATCCAGGTGGAGCTGGCAGATTTGCGGCTGGTGGATGCCCACGAGGTGCGGGAGCTGATGAGCTTGGCCGCCGGTGTGGTGATAGGCATGCCGCCCCAATCGGGGCCAGAGGCGGCCACTACCCAGGTGCTGCTGAAAACCCTGCTGGCCTCTGCCCACAGCAAGCAGGGCTTTGGCCTGTTCGAGTCAGGGGGGGAAGACGACGAGTCGGTGTACCTCTGCCGCAACACACTGCAAGAAATCGGCGCCAAAGAGGTGTTTGCCCCCATTCTGCTCAAGCAGCCTGCCGGCGAGGCCCTGCTGCAACTGGCCGAAGAAGCAGGTACCGACCTGGGGCAGTGGCTGACCCGGGATCGCAGCATTCAGCAGATGAAAGCCTTGGATGCCGACCTGGATCGCGCCCTGGGCCGCATTAGCAATGGCCTCTACATCATCACTGCCCGCAAAGGGCAAGCCACCAGCGCTATGCTCGCCTCCTGGGTAGCCCAAGCCAGCACCGATCCGCCAGGGATCAGCATTGCGGTGGCCAAGGATCGGGCCATCGAATCCTTCCTGCAGGTGGGAGATACCTTCGTGTTAAATGTGCTGCAAGAAGGCCATTACCAACCCTTGATGCGCCACTTCCTGAAGCGATTTCCACCGGGAGCCGACCGCTTTGCCGGGATCAAGACCTACCCTGCTGCCAACGGATCCCCCATCTTGGCCGATGCTTTGGCCTACCTGGAGTGCCGTGTGGTGAGCCGCCTGGAAACCAGCGATCACTGGGTGGTGTACAGCACCCTAGAAGCTGGTCGGGTCTCCAGCCCAGAGGGCCTCACCGCCATCCACCACCGCAAGGTAGGGAATCATTACTAATACTGTACTAATACTGATAGTGAGCAGTGAGAAGAGAGAAGTGAGAGATAATTTCTCACTCCCAGCCCTTCTCCCTGGGGAAGCTGGGATCCCTGTAGCGAACAGACTCACAAAAACTTCAATAGGACTGCCGATAGACCAACCCACTGGGATGTAGGAAAAAAGGGCTGTCTTCTCCCAGGCGGATCCCGATCTGCTCCAGCTGTTCCCCTTGGCGGGTCGCAGGCCCTAAGGGCAGCCCCTCTGTTCCCTGTTGAATCCTTTGGGATCCCTGCTGGGCTGGCCGATAAGGGACGCTGTTCAAACCTGAAGAGAGGGGATCCGAGGGGGCATACCTCTGTCGCCAGCGCTGGTAGGGGCTGACCGGTTCGGGAAAATGTTGCGTAGCGATAACCTCTGCCTTGTCGAGTGCAGTAGCAGTGTGGAGCACTTTCTGGGCTGTCGAGAGAGTAGAGGCAAGTGTTGACGATTCTGACAACTGCAACTGTGAAGAGGGCGAAAGGACGACCACCGGGCATGGCTCAGCTTGTGCCCAAGCCCCCGGCGCAAAAACCCAGGCAAGCCAGCAAAAGAAGATGGCACACCGCATGGGAAGATCCCTCCATAGGCCCAACCCAGTCGTCTCTCAGGCCATTTTCTGAAGAGGCAGGACTGAGAGCGCAGCTCCCATCTTGCCGATGCCGACTTGAAGGCCGGGTGATCGGGATCCCCCCAGTTGAGTGATCTCGATCAGATCAGCAGACCTACTCTAGAAATGGGGTCTAAAGCCCTGCTCTACCGCTGCGCAGTTTGCCTTGGCTTAGCCAGCCAGTAGAGCAAGGAGCATGTCAAGAAACGGCGGATTTGCCAGGATAGTCTGCGCTGCTGACCCGTATATAGGCGTGCCAAGCCAAGTCCAGCAGGCCATCCAACACCGCTGCAGCCACTGCCGGGCCTCCTTTGCGTCCCTCAGTGCGGATGTGGGGCACCATGGAATCGGCTAGCTCCTGCTTGGCTTGCACCACGTTCACAAACCCAGCCGGCGTGGCGATGACCAGAGCAGGGGCCACCTCCTTCTTTCTAATCAGCTGCACCAAGGTGGAGAGGGCAGTCTGGGATTGGCCAATCACAAAGATCGCCTCAGGGTAGCGTTGGGCCAGAGTTTCCAAGCCCCAAGCGGAGCGGGTCTTGTCCCTTTGGGGGCGGGTAATGGCTTCGCTGCTGCAATAGATGGGGTTGGAAAAGGTGTTCTGAACAGCCCAGGCAATGCCCACCTGCACCATCGGCTCATCGACCACAATGGTGGTACGCGCTGCCAAGGCCGCCGCCCCAGCCTGTAAGGCTTCGTTACCAAAACGGATGAGGTTCAAGTACTCAAAGTCGGCAGTAGCATAAATAACCCGACGAACCACCTCATACTCAGCAGGAGAAAGCTCGTGCTTGCCCACCTCCTGGTCGATGATCATCAAACTCTCTGCATCGGTTACGTGCCACTCCATCGATCCCAGACCCCGCCCGCTGTTTACCTCCGTAATGACAGGATTGTACCTGCAGAGGCTCCAATGGGTGGGAAAAACCATCGCTCAACCTGGGGGCCAGCCCATCCCCCGACCGCCCAGAACGTGAATGTGGAGATGAAAGACGGTTTGCCCGCCGTCTTCTCCTTCGTTGATCACCAATCGGTAGCCTTTATTTAAACCTGCCTCGGCAGCCACCCGCTGAGCGGTCAGCAGGAGATGTCCCAGCAATGCCTCATGTTCGGGCTTGGCCTGGGAAATGCCGGGGATGGGCTCTTTGGGCACCACCAAAATGTGGACAGGGGCTTGGGGGGCAATATCTTTGAAGGCCAGGGCTCTATCGTCTTCGTAAACGATTTGTGCAGGGATCTCCCTGCGGATGATCTTGCCGAAAACTGTGTCGCTCATGGGTGCTCACAAACCAGTTCTGCCCCTAGCCTACCTGCTAACCGCGCCTTCTCCTACCCAGGTGGCGAGAGTGGCGCTCGGCATCTACTGCTTCAGCAGCCATTCAAATTCCTGCCGCAGTGATTGAATATGCCCCACTCGCGAGACCAACAGCGCATCTCGCCCGGCATCGCGAAAACGAGAGCGCCACATACTGACCAAATCGGGGTTGCTGCACCAAAAGCGGATAACAGCGTCGACCAACTGATCCAAGTCCCAGCCGCGCCGGGCCGGCACTTCCTCCACGGATCCCAGCAACGCATCGAGGGTGCAGGAGCTGGTACCCAGGTATTCCACCCCACAGGGCCGCTGGGCCAGCTTCTGTTGCTGATGAAAGAACTGCAGAGCAGGGGCGATGCCGATGATCTCGAAGGTGTAAACCATGTTGCTCCGCAACGCTGACGCGACTGGGCTCAGTCCTACAGAGTTTTTTGCGAAAGATCCTAAAAAGGGGACTAGCAGTCTCAAAACCAAATCAAGGTTGGGATCCCTTCCCAACTATCCTCGATCTGATCCTGGATGTTAGGTATTGATTATACTCAACTTGGGCAAAATGCCAAGGCAAAGGACAGGCAGATCCCTGCGTGGCGAAATACTTTTGCGCCACAGAGGAAGGCTTTGCCTGATGGGCACTCCCTCGTTCAGCTCTGTGTAAATAATCTGTGCAGAAATCTGTGCAGATAAGAGGTAAAGCTGCTAGCAAACACAAGTGAGGACTGCTAGCATCCAATGGGATCTTTTGCTAATTGGCTTTAGCTACACAACTACAGCCCACTAAGGGACCACGGGATACGGTTGTATGGTCATTCTAGGCTAATTGAGACACTCCCCAAGCGTTCCGCGCCGCTGCCGCGACCACCCCCAGCCCCTTTCCCAGAGGGAGTCATCCCTCACCCCCAACCCCTCTCCCAAAGGGAGAGGGGAGTTAGGAAGCAATACAACAGAAATCTTTCAGTTCTGTTTAAAATGACTATAAACCTGCTTGTTTTAAACCTCGTTAGGGTCAAGCCTCGGAAACACGATTTTTGTATCCCCCAGTTTGTGAACAGGCTGTATTGTCACCTGCCTTTTCTGCAGACATTGAAGCAGACATTGAAGATTGTGACTTGAGGCAAGCAAAAGCACAGGCATCAAAAAACTGGCGTGGCCGCATTCTCCGACCGCGCCACCAGCTCAAGCCCTCTCCTCTATCCAAGTCGGTATTGTGTTTTGGGTCTTTTCTTGAGTGGGGGGGAGTTGAAACTGGATGCGCGGCTGCCCTACCCCATACGTGAGGGTGTAGCTCCACTGCAGGCAGCGCAGCCACAGGCGGGGGTAACGCGCTTCTAGCCAGGGCTGCAGGCGACGCAGCAGATTTGGAAGCCAGCCCCTGAGCAAAGCAGAGGTCAAGGCCAGGCCGGTATAGCTGAGGTAGGTGGGTAGCCACTGGGCAAAGCCTTTGGCCCCTACGGCCTCCCAGATCCACAGCAGCAGCCGTGGGTTTTGCAGGGCAGCTTTGATGGCCATGCGGTTAAAGGCCAGCCAGCCAGCCCGGTCTTTGATGAAATCGTCCACCACCTCCGGCGGCTCGGTGGCGAGAATGCCGAAAAAGCTGTTGAGAGTGGCATTGATGCGCTCGGGGGGCAGCACCTTGCCGGTGGGCACCATCATCCCCCGCGAGAAGAGCCAGGTGACGGCGGAGTTGCCCTGGTAGGCCCGGATCTGGGCTAAGTCTGCAGCCCTGAGCAGGTCGTGGCGCAGCGCCGTATCCAGCAGATCGCACAGGCGGGGGCAATTGCGCACCAGGGATCCAAACCCGGTAAAGCTAAGGGGCGATTGCATAGCCGCCGCATCCCCTATGAGCAGTATCCGGTCAAAGGGTTCCGAAGACTCCGCCCCGCTGCCGCCAACAGGGTGCCGGGGCTGGCCAAATCGTCCGGGGATATAGCCGAAGGTCGCTTTTTTCCACTGCAAGCGCTCTGGGTCGCAGCGGCGGTATTCCGGCAGAATAGTGAAAAAATCTTCGTACAGTTCCAGCAGGGATCCGGGGTTTTCCGGATGCACCTGGTGGTAGTGGAACAGATAAAAGGTAAGATCTTCGCCTGGCCCGGGGAACAGCTCCCAAATGAGTTGCCGACCGCGGCTGATGTCCCCGTGGCTGGCCAGAATGTCCCCAAACTGGGGATCCCATACCCCTGGCTCAAACCCCCCCGCAATGGTAGCCCCCACCGTGGGGCAGACGCTATCAAAAGCCCGATGGCGGTAAAGCTGCTGGGCAATGGGAGAGACTGTTCCCATAGCATCCACCACAAGGCGGGATCCCAGCCGAAACTCCTCGCCGGTGGGCAAATCCTTCAAAACCAGCGTGACGCCTTGTTCGCCAACATAGGCCCGCTGAAACTCGGTGCGCTCGTAGATAGCTCCCCCGCAGGAAGTGAGAATTTGGCCACAGAGCTGCAATAGCTTTTCCGCGTCAATGGCCAGATTGAGTACCGTCGGCGTGTGCAAAACGGGAGCGCGAACCGGGCTATTGCCGTCAAAAAACTTGTTGAACCCATCCGTGTATTCCCGCAGGATCAAGCTCTCCATCTGCTCGGCGCTCAGAAGGCCCAAATCCACCAGGGTTTGCAGCTCCCGCCGGGAGATGTTCCACTCGCGGTTCATGCGGCCAAAAGGAAGCCGCTCCACCAAGGCCACGCGGTAGCCCAAGCGAGCCATGGCCGCTCCATAGATGGCTCCCAGCGCTCCTCCCACGATGGCCAGATCCCACTCCACTGGGGCCGGCTCAGGGCCAGGCTCGCGAAACAAGACCGGCTGAGCAGGGCGGTGGGCTGCGTGGCAATGTTGCACTTCTTCCCGCCAGCGCTTTTCCCACCAGTACACCCGCTGCAGGTCAAATTCTCCATTGGGGATCCGCCGAAAATACTTCACCGTTTGCGGGTAGAAAGGCTCAAGCTGATCGAAGATGGATCCCCGGTTCAGGTCGATCTGGGGCAACTGCGGGTAGCAGTGGGGAAATTGGCTTTGAATGGCCTGTTCCAGCTCTCCCAGCCAGCGAGCTTGGCGGGGGAAGGGCTGTTCCGACCACTGGAACACCTTGAGATAGGTGGTGTTCAGCCCCGACCACAAGAAAAGGGCCAGCTCAGCGCCGGATCCCTGTAGGCGCAGGCCCGTGGGGGTAAGAACCTTCTGGCTGCCTTGGGGCAGGGGGATACACTCCTGTAGCCAGCGCAGCACTTGAGCACTATCGGGGCAAGGGATCTCGCGGTAGTAAAGGGAAGTAAGCACGGCGCCGAGATAAGAAACCGAGCAAATCTTTACCCATTGTGACATGAGGGGATCCCTCCCTTTGCCGATCCCAGGGATCACCCCCTACCCAGGTTTCCCCCCAGCTGCAGATCTGCAGGGGTGTTGCAATTGGTGAGCATCCTCTCAAGGGACTCCGTCCCGCTGTCGGGAACGGTCAGGGGCAGGATGGCTGTTGGCACCTGGGACAACCAGCCCTGAAAGGATCTTCCTCCTGCCTGCAAGAAACTCTCCAGAGAACCTAGCTGCGCCAGGCGATAGAAGCCACACAGGGGCTCCCAGCCCCGCTGACTTTTGGGCAGGGCGGCCACCGTCTGAGGGGGCAGGGTGGCAAGGCGCTGTCGCCAATCCCCAAGAACCTGCTCCTGCAAGCAGGGCAGATCGCAGGCCAGCAGCAGGATCCACTCCGGGGGAGCAGCCAAGGTTTGTAGCCGCCGGATCCCCTCTTGAAAGGCCAGCAGCGGGCCTCGGTGTTGCTCCGCAATGCTGTCGCGGCTGTGAACGTTTTCCCGCCAGAGGTGCCAACCGGGATCCACCACCGGCGCATAGCGCTCCGGCCAGGGGGTGAGGATGTAAACCGCGTCGGCGCAGGCTGCTGCCACCTGAGCCACCCGTCGCAGCAGGGGGATCCCATCCCAAAGCACCAAGGCTTTGTCGGATCCCATGCGGCGGCTGTTGCCCCCGGCCAAGATCAGAGCCACGACCGCAGGCGGGGAATCTTCAGGCATTTTGGACATCCAGTTTTCCACAACGAGCAGCAGGTATTTGTGGAGGAATAGGATAGGGATCCCATCCTCTCCTCACTTTGGCCGCCATGTCTGAGCCCTCTGGTCGTCTGGTTTGGAACCACTCCACCCACATCTCAGGGTTGATCCCTGTTTTGGAACGCCTGACCCGGCAGGCGGGCATTAAAACCGTGACGCCGGGCGCTCTGTCCTGCAGCCGTGGGCGGATCCCCCAGTTGCAGTTGCGGGTTTCGGTGCCGATCCGGGGCGGGTACAAGCTGGTGGCCCGCAAGGGAAGCAGCGTGCAGGAGGTGTTTGTGGTGACGGATCTCAGCCAAACCGAGCTAGAGGCGGCTATTCTCCGCTGTTTGCAGTGAGCTCTTCTGGCAACGCAACCGAGCCTCGTTCTTGCTACACAACGCTGTCCCGATCCAGGACTCCGCCCTGCCAACGCGAATAGCACATCTGATTATGAGTCAATCTTATGTCTCGTACTAGCCTCAAGCCTGCCCGCATCAGTGCTGTTTTGCCGGGATCCCTGGCAGCAGAAGCAGGCATTCGACCTGGAGAGGCCCTGGTCAGCATCAACGGCGAGCGCCCCCGCGATCTCATCGACTACCGCTTCCTGATCGCTGAGGAGTGTGTAAGCCTGGAGATCTTGAATAGCCAAGGGATCCCGCGCACAGTTGAGCTGGAGAAGGGAATCGACGAGGATCTGGGGCTAGAGTTTGAGACAGCCCTGTTCGATGGCCTGATCCAGTGCGCCAACGCTTGCCCCTTTTGCTTCATCGACCAACAACCTCCGGAAATGCGGGCAACGCTGCACCTCAAGGACGACGACTACCGCCTCAGCTTTCTCTACGGCAGCTACCTCACCCTCACCAACTTGCCTGCTGCCGAATGGGAGCGCATCGCTCGCCTGCGCCTTTCTCCCCTCTACGTGTCAGTGCATGCTACCGACCCGGAGCTGCGCAGCCGCTTGCTCAAAAACCCGCGGGCTGGCCTGATTTTGGAGCAGTTGGCCTGGTTTCGCCAGCATCGCTTGCAACTGCACGCACAGGTGGTGGTCTGCCCAGGCTGGAACGATGGGGATCACCTCACCCGCACACTCCTCGATTTGGCCGCCTTTCGCCGGCCCGTAGACGGGATCCCTACGGTGCTGTCGGCTGCTGTGGTGCCTGTGGGGCTGACCCGCTTTCGCCCCCCTGGAGATGAGCTGGTTCCTGTGGATGCAGCCAAGGCCCGAGAAGTGATCCGGCAGGTGGAAACTTTGCAGGTCGAGTTTCGGCAAACATTGGGATCCACCTTTGCCTGGCTGGCCGATGAGTGGTATCTGCTGGCGGGGTGGGAACTGCCACCGGCAGAGCACTATGAAGATTACCCCCAACTGGGGAATGGCGTGGGATCCCTGCGGCTTTTCCTCAGCAAGTTCGAGCAGCTCAAACTGCCGCCTGAGCTCCCTTCTCCCCTCAAGGTTCTGTGGGTGGTGGGCAATGCCGTAGAGCAAGCCTTCCAGCCTGTGGTGGAGCAGATGAACCGCATCCGCGGGCTGCAGTTGGATCTTTTGCCTATTGCCAGCCAATTTTGGGGACAAACCCTGACGGTAACCGGGCTGCTGACGGGCCAAGATGTCTTGAATGCCTTGAAATCGGTTGAAAACTTGGCGGCCTACGATGGGCTGCTGCTACCTCAGATTGCCCTTAAGGATGGGGAGCGCTTTTTGGACGATCTGACCTGGCAAGAGGTGCAGGCCCAGGTGGGGATCCCGGTGGTGCGGGTGGACGGCGGGCCGGCAGGCTTGGTGCAGGCGGTGCAACAGCTAGAACAGGGCTATGCCTACGGCACCCTGTGTTGTTCCGCAACGCTCGGGCGAAGGGAAACTGCACCGCTGACGCGACCAAGAACAGCTTTGAGCCGAGGATCCTGAGGCGATGCAGAGGTTGCGGCGAGGATTGTTTCTGCTGCTGGGGGTGGGGCTGGGGATCCTGGCCATCACGGCTTTGGCCTCTTTCTATGTAGATCTGGCCTGGTTTGCCGAGCTGCATGCTCTGCCGGTGCTGTGGACGCGGGTAATTGCCCGCTGGGGGCTGGGCCTGGGCGCTTTCCTCTTTGCCCTGGCGGTGGTGGGATCCAACATCTGCTCCTGCTGGCGGGGGGCAACCTTGGCTGGGGCCTGGGCGATTGCCACAGGTTTGAGTGTTTTCTTTGCTTGGTCTCTTTCCAATCACTGGTTCACGCTGTTGCTCTGGCTGAACCAGGGGCCCGTCGGGGAGTCGGATCCCATTTTCAACCGCGATCTCGGCTTTTTTCTCTTCAGCCTGCCTTTCTGGGAGACGGTGCAGCATTGGTGCTTCAACCTGGTGCTGCTCACCTTGATTGCCGTTGTCCTCATCTACTTGGTGGAGCTGGGGCTTTCCGAGCAACGGCTGACCTTGGCCCTCTCTCTCTATGCCCAGCGGCACCTGCTGATCTTGGGGGGATCCCTGTTTCTCATTCGCGCCTGGGGCCATTGGCTGGAGCGCTACGAGCTGCTCTATTCCACCCGCGGCGTTGTGTTTGGGGCCGGTTTTGCCGATGTGCATGCAACCTTGCCGGCCACGACCTTGATGAGCGGGGTGGCAGGCCTGACGGCGGTGGGATTCTGGGCTTTGGCCCGCCAGGGGATCCGCCTCAACCTTCCTTTCCTCAAGTCCTGGTGCCCCCCCTGGGCCAGCTCTCTCTTGGCGCCGGCCATCCTCTGGGGGGCCTACCTGGGGTTTGGGCTGCTAACCACCCAACTTTATCCCCAACTGGTGCAGACCTTCTTGGTCACCCCCAACGAGCTGGAGCTGGAGCGCCCCTACATCGAGGACAACATCCGTTTTACCCGTGCTGGCTTTGGCCTGGCCGATGTCGAAGTCCAACCCTTCCCGGAAGGGGGAGCCCTCACCTGGGAGATCCTGCAGCAGAATCAATCCACCCTGAGCAACGTGCGCCTCTGGGATGCGGATCCCCTATTAGCCACCTACCGCCAACTGCAAGAAATCCGCCCCTACTACCAATTTCCCTATGTGAATGTGGATCGCTACCGCATTGGGGGAGAATTGCGCCAAGTTATGCATGCCGCCCGCGAGCTGGACTTTGCCCAGGTACCCCCCGCCGCCCAAACCTGGGTTAACCGGCGGTTTTTCTACACCCACGGCTATGGCCTCACCCTCAGCCCGGTGAATGTGGTGACCCCTGAAGGCCTGCCGGATTTTTTCCTATCGGATATTCCGCCGCGGGTTTCTCCTCGCTACCCTGAGGTGGCCTCCGTCTTGCGGGTGGAGCAGCCGGCCCTCTACTATGGCGAGCTGACCACCACCGATGTTTTCGTGGGCGCTGAGGCGCGGGAATTGGACTACCCTGCAGCAGAGCGCTATGTGTACAGCAGCTACCGGGGCAGCGGTGGCGTGCCCATTCCCCACCTCTGGCAGCGGTTTCTCTACGCCTGGCATTTTGGCGATCTGCGCATCCTTCTCAGCCGCGAGCTGTCTTCTGCCACCCGCTTTCTCTATCGCCGCCAAATCCGCGAGCGCATCCGTCGGGTGATGCCCTTTTTGCTCTACGACCGGGATCCCTACCTGGTCATTCAAGGCGGCAAGCTCTACTGGTTTTTCGATGCCTATACCACCAGCAGCCGCTACCCCTACTCGGAGCACCTGCCCGGCTTTCCCTTCAACTACATCCGCAACTCGGTCAAGGCGGTGATGGACGCCTACAACGGCAGCATCGATTGGTACATTGCCGACCCTCGGGATCCCCTCATCCAAGCCTACGCCCGCATCTACCCCACCCTCTTCAAGCCTCTGGAGGCAATGCCGGAGCCGCTGCGGCAACACATCCGCTATCCCCAAGACCTCTTCCGCCTGCAAGCGCAGCAGTTTGCCACCTACCACATGACGGATCCCCGCCTCTTCTACAACCGCGAGGATCAATGGCAGATCCCCGGCCAGTTCCGCAATCGACGGCGCATTCCCATGCAGCCGCAGTATCTCATTCTCACCTTGCCGAGGGATCCCCAAGGGGTTGCAAACCACACTCCTGAGTTCGTCCTCCTCTCCCCCTATGCCCCTGTTAACAAGCAGAACATGGTGGCTTGGATAGCGGCCCGCTGCGACGGGGAAAACTACGGCAAGCTCCTGGTGTACGAGTTTTCCAAGCAACGGCTCATCTATGGCCCGGAACAGGTGGAAGCACGGGTCAATCAGGATCCCTTAATCTCCGAGCAAATTTCCCTCTGGAACCAGCATGGGTCGCGGGTGAACCTGGGCACGCTGCTGGTCATTCCTATCGAGACTTCTTTGCTCTATGTTCAGCCCCTCTACATCGAAGCAGAACAGGGCCGCTTGCCTCAGCTCACCCGGGTGATCGCTGCCTACGAAGACCGGGTGGTGATGGAACCGACTCTCGGCCAGGCCTTAGAAGCCCTCTTTCTGCCGAGGGGCAGCCGATAGAGAAAGGGATCCCCTCCTCATTTTTGAGGCAGGTAGTTGACGAAACTTAACGGATGTTTTAAGTTTAGGTTGTCAATCTTCGCGCTTCCTTAGGGAAGTTTGTCCTCATGACTACTGTTATCCAA